>NZ_JBEONP010000001.1:0-239140 GCF_040544435.1 Undibacterium sp. GrIS 1.2 | reverse complement strand
CCTACCTGTAAAAATAATCGTATTGATGAATTGTTGCCGCTGCGGGCAAAATCGGTTGTTTGCTGATCGTCTAGGTGGGACTGTCGGACGCATACAGAGTGCGCATGATGCTCACTCTCTTATTTTTTATACTCCAGGTAAGTATATTTTATTGTCCATATATTTACTGGTCTATAGGACGTTTATAGAGAAATAATGGGGGAGTATTTGCTTTTTCCATAAAATAGATGAATTAAAGTCATTCGCCAAAGTGATTTATTAAGGCGATTCACCGCTTACTGCAATTCCGCAATCAACGCCACAATTTCTGCACCGTAGCGCTCTAATTTTTTCTCGCCAACGCCAGTCACACCTCGTAAATCGTCCATTGATCTAGGATTGGCTTTGGCGATTTCGCGCAGGGTCGAATCATGGAAAATAATGAAGGCCGCTGTGTTGTGCGCCTTGGCAGTTTCTACCCGCCACCAACGTAGTTTTTCGAAGATCGCTTGCTCGCTATTCGAGAGATTTGATTCAGCATAATCTTTCGCCGATTGACGTTTATGTTTGACGGCTTTTTCTGCTTTTTTGTATTGACGTAGTTGTACTTTGGTCTCGCCTTTTAAAACAGCGCGTGACTCCTGAGTGAGTTTGAGCGAGCTAAAATTGTCATAATCGACTGAGACCAGACCGAGTGCGATTAATTGTCGCAACAGGGCGCGCCACTCTGCTTCACTTTTGTCAGAGCCTATACCAAAAGTGGACAGCTGATCATGTCGCCATTGCTTGACGCGATCAGTGTCGATGCCACGCAAAACGTCAATGATATGACCCGCAGCGAAGCGTTGATCGGCACGGTAGATAGTAGAAAGAATTTTTTGTGCTGCCAGGCTGCCATCAAACGAGGTTGGTGGTGACAAGCAGGTGTCGCAGTTGCCGCAGGCTTGCGATTGCTGTCCAAAATAATCGAGGATATGTACGCGCCTGCAATTCAGCGTTTCGCACAAGCCCAGCATGGCATCAAGCTTAACGCCTTGCACACGTTTAAAGGTTTCATTCGCCTCAGACTCATCAATCATACGACGCTGCTGAACTACGTCTTGCAAACCATAGGCCATCCAGGCATTGGCACTCGTTCCATCACGTCCGGCACGGCCGGTTTCTTGATAATAGCCTTCAATACTTTTGGGTAAATCCAGATGGGCGACAAAGCGCACATCAGGTTTGTCGATACCCATGCCAAAGGCGATCGTCGCCGTCATCACTATCCCGTCTTCGCGCAAAAAACGAGACTGATTTTTTGTCCGGTCCGGTAGCGCCATCCCGGCATGATAGGGCAGGGCAGTGATGCCGTTTTCATTCAAAAATTCAGCGGTCTCTTCGACCTTTTTACGCGACAGGCAATACACAATCCCCGCATCGCCATTGTGTTGCGCCTGAATAAAATCGAGTAATTGCTTGCGTCCATTCGCCTTCTCCACAATTTGGTAGCGGATGTTAGGGCGATCAAAGGACGAGACAAATTGCAGTGCATTTTCTAACTGCAAGCGGTGAATAATTTCATCACGGGTTTGTTGATCGGCGGTCGCGGTCAGGGCGATACGCGGCACCGACGGAAAGCGTTCATGCAAGATCGACAGCTTGATATATTCTGGCCGGAAATCATGTCCCCACTGGGAGACGCAATGCGCCTCATCAATCGCAAAAAGAGCCAGTGGCGTTACCGATAATAATTCCAGACAACGCTGTGTCATCAAGCGCTCTGGCGCGATGTACACCATGTCCAGCTCGCCGTTACGCATCATTTTTTCGATACGTAAGGCTTCATCAAAACTTTGTGTTGAGTTGAGAAAGGCGGCCCTAACACCGACTTCTTCCAGTGCATCCACCTGATCCTGCATCAGCGCAATCAGTGGCGAGATGACGATGCCGACGCCATGCCGTATCAGCGCTGGAATTTGATAACACAAAGACTTACCGCCGCCAGTTGGCATTAGCACCAGAGCGTCACCGCCCTTGACGACATGTCCGACAATTTGTTCTTGCTGCCCACGAAAAGACGGGTAGCCAAATACGGTTTGTAATAAATGCAGTGCCGGATCGGCAGTATTGCTGGCTTCTGTCACAACTTAATCAACCCAGGCGATCGCGCCAGTGTAGGCAGTAATTAAAATCATGATACCGAAGGCAATACGGTACCAGGCAAATGCATTGAAATTATGAGAAGCGATATAACGCAATAACCAGCGTACACAAAAGAAGGCTGAGATAAATGCGGCAACAGTTCCGAGGCTAAATACCGGCACATCGGTCATCGATAATTCATGACGTGCTTTGTAGAGCGAATATACGGTTGCTCCCAGCAAGGTCGGAATCGCTAAGAAGAACGAAAACTCAGTGGCGGCTTTTCTGCTTAAGCCAAATAACATACCGCCAATAATCGTCGCGCCTGAGCGGCTGGTGCCGGGGATCAAACCGAATGATTGAGCGATACCAATTTTGAGCGCATCTAACATCGTCATATCATCCACGGACTGGACACGCGCCACTTTGTCCGCAATGGCGACTGTGTTTGCGTTGCCAGTAACGGGTTTGTTTTTACGCTCTACCCACAAAATAATCAAGCCACCGATGATGAAGGCAAGTGCGACCGGAACTGGTGCAAACAAATATGCCTTAATCGTTTTGATGAACAAGACACCCAGTATGGCTGCGGGCAAAAAGGCAACTACCAGATTAAGTGCAAATTTCTGAGATTTTTTATCGCTCGCTAACCCCATCGTCACGCTCGCAATTTTTTGCCGATATTCCCAGCAAACCGCGAAAATCGCACCAGCTTGTATCACGATATCAAATACTTTGGCCGTATCTGATGAAATGCCTTCGGTAAAGTTAATCAGGCTACCCGTCAGTATCAAGTGCCCTGTAGAAGAGATCGGCAGGAATTCCGTCAGTCCCTCAACGATACCCATGATGATGATTTTTACGGCGAAGATAAGATCCATAGTCGGCAGAAAATTGTGAGTGAATGGGATGAAAAAAAGAAGGTAGATGATGCGTCAATGCTGGACAAATATAAGAAAAATCGCATGCTCAATTAGTCGGCACGAAGCTTAACATGGTCGCATGCTACGCGCCCCTCGAATTTGTTACAAAGTGCGATAAATTCATATACTCCCCATAAATTTTTTATTAAATGGTGTATTGTCCAAATAATATATGGACATATTTAAAATACTATATGGGAGTATTTTAAATATAACAAAAAATGTTTGTACAGGTCGGGTGCGTTTGAGATTCCGTCAGCGCCATGTAGATATATGCTGGCAGGTGGTTGTCAGTGAAGAATATAAGGCTTACGCAAAATTGTCCCCCGCAAGGCGTGGCGACGAAGATAGCACTTAAGTAGAGCCAGGAGCTACAACTCAGCTGGGGCGATTTTGCGTAAGTCTTAGAGTAGTCCAACGTCGTCTGATTAATCCTGTTTTACAAAAATTGGATATGATCTATTTTGTCTTCGCGTTGCAGCGATGTATTGCATGCACACTTCACATACTTACCTCCACTATTGACCCATCATGCATAAATTAGTCTTATTGATATTCTTACTGGTCAGTCAGTTTGCTTCGGCGCAAACTTCTGGCAACTTAGAGGCTGGTAAGGCCGCCTTTAAAAAATGTGCTTCGTGTCACCAGGTTGGTCCCTCTGCACGAGGTGGTTTTGGCCCTGAACTGAATGGCATTATCGGCAGACGCGCAGGGGCAACGGGTGATTATCGATATTCACAAGCAATGAAAAATTCGGGCATCGTCTGGTCAGAGAAATCGTTGACTGCATTTTTGAAGGACCCCAGCGATCTTGTACCCGGTACAAAAATGCGTTTTTACGGGATTGGTGATGAGAAGGAAATTGTCAATCTGCTTACCTACTTGCGTAGCTTCCCAATGGTTAATGCGAAGCCGGTGCAGTAATTCTCTCCAGCTCGCTAAGCCATTGAATTGCCTGCTCCCGGGTTGATCCGCACATCTCTGTGGACGGCTGAAGTCCTGAGCAACAGGAGGGGCGCTCCGGACGCCCAAAAATCTGACATTGATTATTTGCCGTCAACTGTATGCATCTGACGCCCGCCGGTTTGCCATTGGGCATTCCGGGGATAGCACTCGAAATCGAAGGGGCGGTGCAACATGCACCGCAATTGTCACGACAAATCATGTGGGTATTTCATTAGTAAAGTTATTCAGTAGAGTTTTGACCAGGATACGGCCTGACTTGTGTTGCAGGTGCTTCGTAGACACTTCTCAGTTCCTATTTAACCCAGATTTTCCATTAGACCGCTACCACTTCGCAAAAAACGCAGACGGCATGCGTTCTTCAGAGGGGTAACACCACCGCGATTTGAGTGGGAGCGCTACAGCGACAATTGCACCTTTGGCGAACTGCCTGGCGTTGCTCCTCCTCCTAGCAAGATGCAGCTTGCGTCGTCGTCGCGTCTAGCCAGTCAGTTCGCCAAAGGCACACTTGTCGCTGTTCCAATGGAAAATCTGGATTTAAATAGTAGCAGACACTTACCATATTGAAAAACCATCAATCCCTCCGGTGATCTTGTCGTTCGCGGCTGTATTTTGTCATTTCAGCCTCCACTTTTGTTGCTTGATCGCATAGCAATGGCGATAGGAGGATGGAAGCTGCACAATCTGGCTCAATTCGGTGCGGACATACTACAGCAGGTAATCATGCAGTTCGAGCGGAAACTGTTTCCTTGACGCTCAGGGTAGAGAAGTTTATATTACTGACTCTTCAGTAAGTTAAATTTCCCCATCATCATGTCCTGTCCGTTCAAGCCCCGCTGGGAGCGTCGTAAGGATGCTCGCCCTCAAGAACTACTTGCTGCTGCACTCGATTTATTTGTCGAGCGCGGGTTCGCTGCTACGCGTCTGGATGATGTGGCACGCATTGCAGGTGTCTCTAAAGGGACTTTGTATCTGTATTACAGCAGTAAAGAGGAGCTGTTCAAAGCAGTTGTGCGTGAAAGCGTCGTGCCTTTAATTGGCGAGGCGGGTGAATTAATTGATCAATTTACTGGCAGCACTGCCGATTTGTTCCGCCAGTTCATGGGAACCTGGTGGGAGCGGATTGGCAAAACCAAATTGTCGGGACTGAGTAAGTTAATGATGGCGGAAGCGGCTAACTTCCCTGATCTGGCACAGTTTTATTACGAAGAAGTGATCGCCCCCAGCGATGCAATGATGATACGTTTGTTGCAAAGAGGTATCGATAGCGGGGAAATGCGGAAAATTGATCCTAGTATTGGCGCCAAGATATTGATCGCGCCTATGATCATGATGATGATGTGGAAGCATTCCTATAGCGTGTGCCAGATTCGGACCGAGGATCTTGAAACCTATCTAGAACACTACATGGACATGGCATTACGTGGACTGTTAGTTAATCCAAACTGAAGTAGTTGGAGTAGTTGGTTAACGTCGGTGGACGGGCGCTCTGTTGATTTAAATTGGCCTGAATTTGTCTAACTTAGTCTGAGAGGGAGCCACTGCAACACCGATGTATTCGCTCAAAAAAAACAAAATAAAAATTAAATAACACGGGATAACTATGCTGCAGCGTCGGGGATTATGGATCATTGTTGTATTGGTATTGCTAGGTGCAGGATTTTTTTTCATGAAGAAAAAATCGAGCGACAGCTTACAAAATACAAACACAGCGCAAAAAGCAGTCGCCAGCGTGACAGCGACCACAAACACACCACAAACACCACAAATATTAGAGTTTTTACCCACAGATATTGTGACAGTGGCTTCCACCGATATTCAAAAAACCTTGACCTTGTCAGGTGCCTTGCGCGCCATGAATCAATCCGCAGTCAAGGCCAAAGTCGCGGCAGAAGTGCGCGAAGTGCTAGTGCGTGAAGGTGAGGCCGTGCAGGTCGGTCAGGTCTTAGTTAAAATGGACAGCACAGAATACGATGCCAAGCTAGAGCAGGCACGCGGCGCACTCAAGGCAGCCCAAGGCCAGCTGGATATCGCCAAGCAAACTCGTGATAATAACAAGGCATTGCTGGATAAAAATTTTATTTCAGCCAACGCCTTTGATAACGGCGTAAACCAATATGCGATCGCTGCAGCCAATGTTGACTCTGCCAAAGGTGCTTTATCCGTCGCTCAAAAAGCCTTGGCAGATACCATTGTCAAGTCACCGATTGCTGGCCTGGTAAGTGTCCGCAGTGTACAACCAGGTGAAAAAGTCTCGCCCGATAATCGCTTACTGGATATTGTCGATTTACGTGTGTTAGAGATGGAAGCGGCAGTTCCTAGTCAGGATATTGCAAGCATCAAATTAGGCCAGCAAGTGACGCTCAAAGTTGAGGGCATCAATACGGCGATCGTCGGTAAAGTGACGCGGATTAATCCGGCAGTACAGTCCGGCTCGCGCTCTATCATGACCTATATTCAGGTCGCCAATACGGATGGACAAGTTAAAGCGGGTGTCTTTGCCGAGGCGCAATTAGCACTCGATAAAAAATCAGACGTGATGACTATCCCGCAAACGGCAGTGCAATACGACGCCAATAAAGCCTTTGTCTATGCGATTGAAAACAATGTCTTGCAACAAAAAAATGTGACGCTGGGATTGCAAGGCGAGAGTAATGGCACGGCTAGTGTAGAGGTTTTATCTGGTCTGACGAAAGATGCGCAAATCGTCAAAGCTAATCTCGGCAGTTTGCGTTCCGGCGTTGCAGTGAAGGTACTGCAAGCGGCAGCTCAGACCAATAGCAAAGGCTAGGCCATGTGGTTTACGCGCATTAGCATTGGCAACCCAGTCTTAGCGACCATGATGATGGTGGCGTTTGTGGTGTTGGGTTTGTTTTCATACAAGCGTTTACGGGTGGATCAGTTCCCCGATATTACTTTTCCTGTGGTCGTAATCCAGACCGATTATCCGGGCGCATCGCCGGAAACCATTGAGTCTGACATCACCCGCAAAGTAGAAGAATCAGTTAACACCATCAATGGCATCAGCGCCTTGACCTCGCGTTCTTACGAGGGTAGTTCTGTGGTGATTATGGAGTTCGATTTAACCGTTGACCCGGCACAAGCCGCACAAGACGTGCGTGAAAAAGTTGCGCTGATTAAGTCGGGATTCCGCAAAGAAGTGAAAGAACCGCGCGTCACACGTTATGACCCTTCTGATAAACCTATTTTTTCGGTATCCGTGACTAACGACGACACGATTAAGAAAAGAGATTTCCGTGAGCTGACAACGATCGGCGATCAGATTGTCAAAAAACGTTTAGAGAATGTACG
Organism: Undibacterium sp. GrIS 1.2; assembly: GCF_040544435.1. Lineage (NCBI taxonomy): Bacteria > Pseudomonadati > Pseudomonadota > Betaproteobacteria > Burkholderiales > Oxalobacteraceae > Undibacterium > Undibacterium sp. GrIS 1.2. The sequence continues at coordinate 231,839 of NZ_JBEONP010000001.1, read as the reverse complement.
CGGCGTCGGCTCTGTTACTTTGGTCGGTGGCGTCAAACGCGAGATCAAGATTTATATTAAACCCAACGAGATGGAGGCACTTGGCCTGGGTGTCGATCAAGTCATTAATGCGGTAAAAAATGAAAACCAAGAATTACCAACGGGAGCGATACGCTCTTTGGATAATGAGAAGGTAGTACAGATACAAGGCCGTATCAAAAATCCTGCCGATTTTGGTCGTATTATCGTCAGCAAGCGCGGTGGACAACCTGTTTTTTTGTCGCAAGTGGCCACCATTATTGACGGACAAGAAGAGCAAGAAAGTCTGGCGCTTTACAACGGTCAACGCACTCTGGCGTTGGATATTTTAAAAGCCCAGGGACAAAACACCATAGAAGTTGCCGATGGTTTGGCTGAGGCATTAAAGAATCTGACGCCGCAGCTCAAAGCCTTATATCCCGGTGTCAAAGTACAAGTCATTAAAGACGGTTCTCGCCAGATACGTGTTGGCGTAGAAAACGTACGCAGAACCTTGATCGAAGGTGCTGCACTGACTATTCTGATCGTGTTCCTCTTCTTAGATTCATGGCGCTCAACGGTGATTACCGGCTTAACTTTGCCAGTCGCTTTGATCGGTACTTTCTTATTCATGGATATGTTTGGTTTCACCATCAATATGATTACGCTGATGGCATTATCGCTTTGCGTTGGCTTGTTGATTGATGACGCGATTGTTGTACGTGAGAATATCGTGCGCCATGCCGGCATGAAGGTGAATGGTAAGTATAAAGATCATCATACTGCCGCTTTAGAAGGTACTGCCGAAATTGGTTTAGCGGTGCTGGCAACGACATTCTCTATCGTCGCGGTATTTTTGCCGGTAGGTTTTATGGGCGGCATTATTGGTCGGTTTTTCCATCAGTTTGGTATTACGGTGACAGCGGCGGTATTGATCTCGATGTTCGTCTCTTTCACCTTAGATCCTATGTTGTCGTCGATCTGGCCAGATCCTGATGTCCATGCCAATGCTGAAGATAAAGCTAGCAAAGGGCGCAAAGGGCTTTACGCCAATACCATTGGTCGTGTGCTGGAGCAATTTGAGCGCGGTGTACAGTGGTTTTCTGCTGCATATCAGAACATGCTTAGGTGGTCGCTCAAGCATCGCATCATGACTTTGCTCATTGCCGCATTGACTTTTATTGGTGGCTTATTGATTCCTATTGGTGGCCTGATAGGATCAGAGTTTATTCCGCAAGCAGATTACTCAGAAACGGGCATCACCTTTTATACTCCAGTTGGTTCTTCCTTAGAACTGACCGAGACCAAGGTGCATCAAGTTGAGTCGGTGTTGAAAGAATTTCCAGAAGTCTTGGATACTTACAGCACCGTCAATACTGGTTCCGCCCAAGGTAAAAGTTATGTGACGACATACATCCGTTTAGTCCCGCGTAAAGATCGCATTAGAAGCACATCGCAGATGTCGATTCCATTGCGTAATCGCTTAACGCAAATTGCAGGTATTACCGTTACGCATATCGGCGCACTGGACGGTGTGGGTGGCGATAACAAACAACTACGGTTTAGCTTGCTTGGTACCGATCTCAAGCAATTAGCCATCATGTCAGAAGACGTGCAGCGCCGCCTTCGCGCCATCCCTGGCTTAGTGGACCTGGACTCTAGCCTGAAGGCTGAAAAACCGACTATTTCGATTCAGCCTAAACGTGATATCGGTGCTGATCTTGGTGTTGGCGTGGCACAAATTGGGAATGCCTTGCGACCTTTATTAGCGGGTGAAGCCGCAACCACCTGGCGCGCACCAGATAATGAAAATTATGATGTATCAGTGCGTTTGTCGCCTAGCGATAGAAATAACCAAGATGATTTATCACGCTTGATGCTGGCGAGTTCCCAAACCAACGCCGATGGTTCTCCCAAGATGGTGCCTTTGCGTCAGGTCGCTGATATCCAGGCATCGACTGGCGCCAATCAGATTAATCGTCGGGATTTAAATCGTGAGGTTGAGCTGTCAGCCAATGTGGTCGGGCGCTCTGCCGGAGAAGTTAGCGCCGAGGTCAAGAAGATTTTAGACAGCATGCAATGGCAGCCAGGTTATCGCTATCAGATGGGCGGAGCGTCTAAAAATATGGCGGAATCATTTGGCTATGCTGTGTCTGCACTGGCTTTGGCAGTGATTTTTATTTACATGATTTTGGCGTCGCAGTTTGCCAGCTTCTTGCAGCCGATTGCGATTATGACTGCTTTGCCAATGACACTGATTGGTGTTTTCCTGGCACTGATGTTTTTCCGGTCGACCTTGAATATGTTTTCCATTATCGGCTTCATCATGTTGATGGGTCTGGTGACCAAGAATGCGATTTTGCTGGTGGATTTTGCCAATCAGGCACGGAGGGACGGGATGAACCGGATCGATGCCTTGTTAGAGGCCGCTCATGTCAGGTTGCGTCCTATTTTGATGACCACCCTGGCAATGGTATTTGGTATGGTGCCTCTGGCATTTGCCTTGACCGAGGGTTCAGAGCAAAGAGCACCTATGGGGCAGGCGGTGATCGGCGGCATTATCACCTCGTCCTTATTGACGTTGGTGGTTGTGCCAGTGATGTACACCTATCTGGACGATTTGGGCGAATGGTTTAAAAAGAAATGGCTATCTTGAACAAATTATCTTTACTCAGAATTGAAGCAGTAGCGGTACAGAGGGTGTAGTGAGTGTAGTTAGTGAAGGATTCTTCTACGTGGCAGCGCGCTTTGATAAAATGCGGGTTCCCCATCATTAATGCGACAGAGTGAACAATATGAATATCGAACAAGCCCGTTTTAACATGATAGAACAGCAAATCCGTCCATGGAATGTACTGGATCAGGATGTTTTAAATTTATTGATCATTTGTAAGCGTGAAAACTTTTTCCCGGAAAGCCAAAAAAGTCTGGCATTTTTTGATACCGAGTTACCGCTTGCGGATGGCACTTTTGCATTGAGTCCAAAACTCGAAGCACGTATTTTGCAAGAACTGTTCGTTAAAAAGCAAGAGTCAGTTTTAGTGATCGGTACAGGCACTGGATATTTGTCCGCTTTGTTAGCGCATCAGGCACACCATGTCACCACGACTGAAACCAATCCGGCTCTGGCAGAAACCGCCAAACATAATCTGCGCGAGAACGATGTTCCTAATGTCACCGTGATTGTTGGCAACGGCTTAATCGCTAATAACAATACTTACGATGTGATCGTTGTCAGTGGTTCGCTAGAGATCGTGCCTACGCATTTGCAACAGCAATTGAATGTCGGCGGTCGTCTGTTTGTGATCGCAGGTCAGGCTCCGGCAATGTCGGCACAACTTATTTTGCGTGAATCAGCAACAGAATTTAAGACCACGACTTTGTTTGAAACAGTCGTACCGGCATTGCCGCAATCTGTGCCTGCATCCAAGTTTAAATTTTAAAAAATAGGAATTGGCTCATGCAACATATGACAGCGCCTGAATTGGCCATCTGGTTAGCGGATCAAACAAAAACACCGCCTTTATTGCTCGATGTACGGGAACCATGGGAGTACGAAACTTGTCATATTCCCGGTGCGGTACTGATGCCGATGCAGAGTATTCCGGTTAGACATCAGGAGCTTGATTCAGACCTTAGTATTGTTTGCATTTGCCATCATGGTGCCCGTAGTATGCAAGTCGCACATTTTTTAGAGCAGCATGATTTTACGAATGTGATCAACCTGACCGGCGGTGTACATGCCTGGGCACAGCAGGTGGATAACGCAATGCCGGTGTATTGATTTTAATTAATCCGTTTTGATTAATTCGCTTCGATTGTTTCGATTAATTTCGTTTTGATAAATTTCGACTTAATTTATTGCAGCTTGTGGAACAAAGTTTTTAACTGACGTCTGTACTACTGATTTTGATCATTTACTTTACTACCTACCTATCTACTTATTTACTCTTTCGGAGTGTTACATGCGTAATCCCATCATTGCCACACTGATCGCCGGTGTTTTTCTGACTCTCGATGCCAGTGCCGCTGATTTGCTGCAAATCTACAAAGATGCATTGGCGAACGATGCGCAATACAGCAGTGCGCGCGCTTCGCAAGTGGCTGGTTTAGAAAAAGTAGTGCAGGGACGCGCAGGCTTGTTGCCCAGCGTGGCTTTGAGCGGTAGTGATGTTCGCACCACGGCAGAAATTCAGCCCGATGCGCCGTTTACGAGTAAAGGCACGGGTTACACCAATACCTATAGCTTAGCTTTATCCCAGCCCTTATTTCGTTGGGCAAACTGGCAGCAATATGAGCAAGGTAAATTATTGGTCGTAGCCAGCGATGCGCAATTTGCACAAGCGCAGCAAGATTTAATTGTCAGAGTTGGTCAAGCTTATTTTGATGTGCTGACATCGCAAGATGCTCTGGAAACTTTGCAAGCTCAAAAGGCGGCGATCTCTGAACAGTTAGCTTCAGCCAAGCGCAATTTTGAAGTCGGTACCTCCACCATTACTGACACGCATGAGGCGCAGGCACGTTACGATTTGACAGTAGCGCAAGAGTTTGCAGGCATCAGTGATCTGCAAATCAAACGCGCAGCCTTGCAACAAATTATTGGTAAAGAAGCCGGTGATCTGGCGATCCTCAAACGTGGTATTCAAATCAGCTCGCCACAACCGGCGCAGATTGGTGACTGGGTGAGTTCCGCTGAGAAGCAAAATTACGGCGTAGTCGCATCACAAGTTTCGTTAGAGATCGCACGCCGTGATATCTCCAGAAACCGCGCCGGTCATTATCCTACGCTAGATCTGGTTGCCAGTTCCGGTCGTAATTCTAATGGCGGCAATAGTTCACTTAACGGTAACGGTGTTGTCAAATCGAACTCAATCGGTGTGCAATGGAATATTCCACTGTTCTCTGGTTTTGCAGTCGACAGCCGGGTGCGTGAATCCATCGCATTAGAAGATAAAGCCAGAAGCGATTTGGACTTCACTCGCCGCACAGCGGCACAAAATGCCCGTCAGGCATTCTTGGGCGTCACTAGCGGTCTGGCACAGGTAAAAGCGTATGAGGCGGCTGAGATTTCTTCGCAATCCGCGTTAGACTCTAACAAGCTGGGATATCAGGTTGGTGTACGTATCAATATCGACGTTTTGAATGCGCAACAGCAGTTGTACACCACACGTCAAAATTTGGCGAAAGCGCGTTATGACACGATCATGAACGGCCTGCGTCTTAAATCCGCTGCTGGTACTTTAAAAGAAGCTGATCTGATCGAGGTTAACGATTTGCTTTTACATTAATTTTTAGCCGGATCGTTTGTGCAGCAGATTGACTGCACTTTATTTCGCTTCTTAAAAATTGGGTTTGCTAATAGCAATGATCCGGTTTTAAGAAGCAATTTTTTTGCTATGTTGGACTTATGATGTTGATGTTCCAGGCTTGATAGAGTGGATCGTGTTAGTGCTGCTGCCGTATTCCTTATCGACCGTACCCGGTGGTCCAAACAATATTTTTATTCGCATAAGCCAAGTCTTTGCCGACCACAGATCTCTGACTAATTTACTCCACTCATGTAGTGCAATTTTTATTGGATTGTAGCTATACAATCTTTCAGTCAAGCCATAGCGTATTTGTATGCCAGCTTGCTCTTGTCTGAAGGTGCCAAACAGGCGATCAAAAATAATCAGGACGCCACCGTAGTTGCAATCCAGATATTCAGGATTGGATGCATGATGCACGCTGTGGTGTGCTGGTGTGTTCAGTACCCACTCCAACGGCCCCAATGTTGGTATCCACGGTGCATGTATCCAAAACTGATAAAGCAGATTAATCGCCACTACTGCTAATACCGTTGTCGGTGCAAATCCCAACCAGACTAATGGCGTAAAAAATAAACTGGTGCCTGTCAGCTTACCAGTCCAGCCCAAGCGCATAGCCGCAGCCAGATTCAATTCATTCGGTGAATGATGTACCGAGTGCGTCGCCCAAAACCACCGCACCGTATGTGACGTACGGTGGTACCAATAGTAAAAAAACTCTTGCCCGATGAATAGCAAAACAAATGCAAAAGGCGTAGAAAGTTCTACAGTATTGATCCGATGTGTAAAGGCAAAAAACAGTATTGGTGCTGCGATAGAAATACCCGATGCATCAATCAATCGGCGGATGATCATATCCACCGCAGTCGCCGCATAGGCTCGCCAATCATAGGATTTTTTACTGTAAAACGTTAGCACTATCCCCTCGATAGTGGCCGCCAGAAGAATAATTAATAGCAAGCCAAAAATCCAGGGTAAGGTCTTTGCGCTGATCAGTTGTGTCGTCAATTCGTTACGCATCATGTGGCTCACCGTCTTGGCATTGATGACTTAAAAAATAAGTAAAAATTATTTGTCTGTGATGGAGGATTTGCATTCTTCATTAAATTCGCTGCGATGTTCTTTAGCGCATTGTTTGATTTTTTTAGGATCAGATTCTTTACCGCAAAGCTCTTTGATTTGTTCGCCACAGGATGACACTACTTTCATTTTTTCTTGACAGCCCGCAGATAATTCACTTTGATGTTCCTTCAGACATCCGGCTAAACGGCCACCGCCAGGTTTGATCGATGGGCAGAACTTAGAGAAATCTGCGCGGCAGGCTTTTTGTACTGAGCCAGCATCTTCTGCCTGACTATGTGCTGCACCGAGTATAAAAAGACTGGCTGTCAACATCTTCAACAAGGTGGATATAGAGACGCGTTGAGTTTGCATGATGAGGCTCCGTTGGTTGATGATTTATTGTGTATGTATCTTGAAACCGCTGCGATGGTTATTCGATTTAGATATTAAAAATATCTGATTTAGTGACGGCTACCAAAAGTCTTTGTCCCCTTAGCGGAAGACACTGTCGTTGCTCCGTTTTGTGTAATGGTATTCACGGTTTTTCCGTTCACCGTAGTGGTGTTATTGCCAGCGTAACCGGTGCTGCTGTTATAGCTGGAGCTACCGCTACTGGTGCCACTATAACCTGTGCCGTTTGCCGTCGTTCCGGAGCCACTCGCGCTATAGATAGCGCTTTGCTGCCCGTTAGTCTGGATATTTGCCTGTCCGCTCGCTGTGCCGCCTCGTGCGCCATTGGCGGTGACTTGCCCGGCGGCTGATACACCGCCTTGACGGTTCGGCAGCACTACGCCGCTGGCACTGGCGGTACTGCCATGGCGTCCGGTAAATTCTGCTGCTGATGCGCTTGTGCCGATAGTCAGGCCAGTAATCAGTAGGCAAGTGCCAGTGAATAAAACCGCAACGCTAGAAATCCGAGCTGTTTTCATGATTGACTCCGGTGGTTAAGTTTGTTAACTGAGCCCAGTTAGTGAAGGCCTGTTAAGAAATAAAAAAAACAAATAAAAGTAGTGAAATAAGCAGACTTTATTCTAGGAGCAAGGCGGGTTTCTGTGTTTGACATCCGATGTCAAAATATGTCAGCAGTGACACAAATCAAACTTATAGGGGAATAAGTCGCTATGCCAGGTAGTGGCAGGGTATTGCTTAGGTGCTGCTCAGGCGTCGATCGGAAAAATTTTATCTGTCTCCCTTATCAATTTTTTGTAGGAAGCTTGTATGGTGCTATATTTATACTCCGGGTAGGTATATTTAAGTTGTCCATGGATTAGTTGAGTAGTAAGCCATTTCTTGTAAAAATAATGGGGAGTATATTAATATTGGCCATACAAAATTATTTAAAAAGCAATCGTGAGCCTGCTGAAGCTATTTTATCGAACAGTGTTTATTCGAATGCAATCCCAAAAGTAAAAAATCGACTTAGCATCAACCTCCCCACTTGACTACCGCATGCCGTATGCGCTTTACTGCGTCATCGCATTGCCATCAATGCAGATTCTGATTTCATTCAATTGGGAAGCATCTATGGAAATGTTTGCACGTGCAGAGCCGACCAAAGTTTTAATGATTGATGATGATATTGAGTTATCGCAAATGACTAGCGAGCTGCTATTGCGCGAAGGGATACAAACGCATTGCGCAGTGACGGCTGCACTCGGGATGGCGGCGCTGGCGACTTATCAACCGGATGTCTTGCTGTTAGATCTGATGTTGCCCGATGCGAATGGCTTAGATGTATGCCGTCGTCTGCGCGAGTCGGGGAATGAATTACCAATTCTAATGCTGACTGCCAGAGGCGATCCGATTGATCGTGTCTTGGGATTAGAACTGGGTGCCGATGATTATCTGGCTAAACCATTTGAGCCGCGGGAACTGGTCGCCCGCGTACGTGCGCTTGCACGTCGGGTCAGGGTCTTCACCAAGCGCACCCAATTGCAGTTTGATGGCCTGAGCTTAGATTTAATGGCAAGACGCGCAATTTGCACTGATCCGACTGAGCGCGAGCCGCAAATTTTACAGCTGACGTCGAATGAATTTAAACTATTAGTCGCCTTGGCCAGCCAACCTGGGATTACCGTTTCCCGCGATGCTTTGTCTGCAGCGGTGCAGCCCGGCAGCTACATGCCGCTGGACAGAGCGGTTGATGTACAAGTCGCTAGACTGCGCAAAAAGTTACGTAGCGCACCCAATGGACGTGATTGGATAGAGACCGTCAGAGGCGAAGGTTATGTCTTTACGGGCAGCGCCAGATGAGAGACAAAATCAACAGGTCGTCCGCAAACCAAAACTCTATGAATGAGGCTGTGGAGCCACCCATTAATCAGTCGACAATTCAGCCTGTAAATCTGGCGGAGACAATCAGTCCAGGCAAGAGCTTTGCCGGCAGATTTTATAAATTATTCAGTAAATGGTTTTACTCAAGGTTTGATTCTTTGTTTGACTCACTATTCGCACGGATTTTTTTACTCCAAGTCACTGTGGGCATTTTGTTGACGGGCATATTTGTTGTCCTGCTATTTAATGAGCAAGCTAATATTTTTGCTCATTCAACAGCCCCGTTATGGGCGCAGGCGCTCAAGCCGGTACAACAAAATTTACGCGACGGTAAACCAGCAGGGTTGCCAAATACTAAAACCGTCACCGCAGACATTAGTTTAATCCCCGGCCCGCCGCCATTTTCTGCCAGCCTAATGCCGCTGGTGCCGCGTTACCGTGCTCTGATTTCTGAGTTAAATGCGCAAGGTATTCCTGTGATGAGTCTGGCAGTCAGCGGTGAGACAGGTAAGACCACCACATGGCTAGAATTACAAACCAGCGCACAGCCAGTTTGGGTCGGTGTGCAAAGTGAGCTAGAAGGGCCAGACATCCGCCGCCGTGGTTTGATCGGCTTCCTCATTGTGGTCCTGGTATTTATCGCGGCCTCGGCCTGGTTAAGCCGACGTATTGCCAGGCCTTTATTAGATTTGCAGCGTAGCGTTAAGGCCTTTGCGGCTAGCGGCAAGCAACTCCATACGATTTCCTGCACACGGTCAGCAGATATAGAAAAAGCAGCAAAAGCAGCAAACACAGGGCCAGCAGAAGTGCGTCAGTTAGCCGCCCAATTTGCAGAATTTGCAGCACAAAGAGCAGAGCAAGATACCGCAAGAGATTTGATGTTAGCCGCAATCTCGCATGATTTACGCTCGCCGCTTGCCCGCATTCGTATGGCTGCAGAGCTGCTGCCTGAGAGTTCAGAAGTCAACAATAAACGCGACAGCATTGTGCGCAATGTTCAGATTGCCGATAAGTTGGTTGGTTCTTTTTTAGACCTTGCTCGTGCCGAGGCCGAACCGATGGAAGAACGGGTCGATTTATGCGCATTAACACAGCGTCTGCTGAGCGCGGGTGACTACGATTACGTCAGCTTAAGCGTCGAATCCAGTATCGAATCCAGCGCTGCGTTATGGATAGCGCCAGCCAGTAGTATCGCAATCGAGAGATTGCTAGCTAACTTATTAGATAACGCCACTAAATATGGCCAAGCGCCTGTCCTGGTGCGTTTATATTTGCAAGAAACCAAGGAGCAGATATTTGCCGTATTGGCAGTGCGCGACCACGGCGCAGGCATTGCTGCCGATCAGCGAGATTTGTTACGCAAGCCTTTTTCTCGCGGTGCGCAAGACCGGGGCTTGCCAGGAACCGGCTTGGGCTTAGCAATAGTAGAACGCACCATGCAAAGACACGGCGGCAACATGTTATTGCAAGATGCGGTACCGGGTTTGCAGGTGCTGCTGTTTTTCCCTCTGGCGTAAGGATTGACTACCATCCTGAATACAATCTCTTTGCCAATTTTGAGCAATGCCATGCAATGCTGCTAATATATGCGGCTTTCTGCATTTATCATATGAGCTGAACTCAAGCTTAATATTGAGCCGAATACAATTACTTACCTTATAGAGGAAATCTAAAGATGTTCATCAAGTCCCGTGTTGATACCCGTATTTTGTTAGCTAGTGCTGCTTCTTTACTGATCCTGACTGCTTGTAATTCACAAGATGCATCCAAGGCTGCTGCTCCATCCAAAGCGGCTGCGACCGTCAATGGCACGCCGATTAGCCAAAGCATCGTTGATTTAATGGTCAAGCAACGTGCAGCCCAAGGCCAGCCCGACACGCCAGAATCACGCAAAGAGATCATTGATCATTTGGCGCTGCAATATCTCGTCTCGCAAGAAGCCGTAAAAAAAGGTCTGGATAAAACACCAGAAGTGATCGATCAGACTCAGTTGACCAAAGAATCGATTTTGGCTAATGCGTATGTTCAAGATTATTTGAAAACCAATGTCATCAGCGATGACATGCTCAAAGCAGAATACGAAAAAATCAAAGTCAAACTCGGTGGTAACGAGTACAAAGCGCGCCATATTTTGGTAGCGACAGAAGCTGAAGCGAAAGACATTATCGCTAAGCTGCAAAAAGATCCAAGCCAATTCGAAGCACTGGCTAAACAAAAAACACTGGATGCGGGTTCTAAAGCGAGTGGTGGTGATTTGGGCTGGTTTGATCCGGCACGCATGGTGCCAGAATTTGGCGCAGCGGTAGCTAAATTAGAAAAAGGCAAATTCACGGTAGAGCCAGTTAAATCACAATTCGGCTACCACGTAATTTTGTTAGAAGACTCGCGTGCAAAAGTCGTCCCATCATTAGATGAAGTTAAAGACGGATTGAAGCAACAAGTCCAGCAAGAAAGCTTGAAAAAATTGATCGACGATATCCGTACAAAAGCGAAAATCGAAATGGTGAATGCGCCAGTGACCGTAGCTCCGGCAAGTGCGCCAGCCGCTACAGCACCAGCTGCTGATGCTGTGAAGAAGTAATTCTCGATATTCAGGCAATAAAAAAGGAGCCTCGGCTCCTTTTTTATTGCACCGAAATAACCCGTATTACCATCCTGTCCAATCCGTCAGCCCCTCATTTTGGTACAGCGCTTTCCAGCTTGGGCGTGTACGCATTAAGTCAGCAAATTTATTCAGTGCAGGCCAGTCGAGTGCGGTACGTGGCATATTACGTGACCAGCGCATTAGCATAATCAATAGTAAGTCGGCAGCACTGATATCTGCGCCCAATAAATAAGGACCATTCATACTCAGATGCTGATCAAGTCTGTCCCAGACACTTTCAATTTTTCTTTGTAAAGCCACACGTACTTCAGGCGTATGTTCTGTCGTGTCTGTAGTCCCAAGGTCGGCAGGATAGAACCAGAAACGATAAGTTGCCGCCAGCGAATTACTCAAAAATACGATCCATTGATAAAGTGCGTCTCGCTCAGGCGTACCGACTGCCGGTGCCAGATGTGACTCAGGATGACGGTCCGCAAGCATCATCAGAATCGCGCCAGACTCCACCATCGCTTTGCCATCAATCATCAACGTCGGCACCACACCCTGCGGATTTAATTTCAAATAACTAGCATCGCGCTGACCACTGGAGGCGAAATCTACCAGGCGTAATGCAAAAGGTGCTCCTATCTCTAACAGTGCTTGATGGATTACCATACTGGCAGTGCCCGGGGAGTAGAAAAGTGTGTACATCACGGTTCCTTAAAGTAAAAAAATTGACGCGTTCAATTGCTAAATGCTTAGCCTTGCCCTTGCAAAATATCAATCAGCTGATGCAATCCTTTAGTGAGCACTTTGACTGAGCCTTGCATATCCCAATCATCATCGCCAATCTGTGCAATGTTAGAGATTGCCCGCAGCTCTAAAAACTTTTGTTGCTCTTGCAGGCAGACATGGAAAAAAGCTGCACCTTCCATATTTTCTATATCAATATTTTGCACATCAACAAAGGGCGCTAATGCCGCATTCAGTGACATACTTTTTGCCAGCCGGAAAGGGGAATTTAACGGCAGATGTGGACAAGTCAAAGTATGGCGTCGCTCAAACTCCATCTCAATAGGCAAATGTGCCATGTGTACAAAACCGGTCTTGGTGAAGAACCCCAAATCACCTTCGACCTCTGTTTCTACCAATACCACATCATATTTTTTGAATGGCGCATGCGGATAAACCCCAGCGATCCCCACGAGGATGATCAACTCCGGCTGATATTGCTGAATTGCCTTCATCGTCGCAAGCGCGGTCGCAGTTAGGCCTACGCCAGAAATCATCGTGGATACATCATCACGTTGAAACTGGCTTGCTTCTGTTTGGGTAGGGAAGAGGATAGTGATGTTCATGTTTAAATATCCAATGAGATGTGGGCTATAACTACTTTAAGACTTATGCAAAATTATGCGGGTTTGTCGGCATTAAGGAATAGGTTTTTTCGATACAGCCGCAAACCAAATAGAAATAATTGTCCCAGTATTTTTTTCTGATGTTGCTATTAATCTTGTTGATGCGGTGGATTTGATTTGAATCTCCCCCTCCAGCGCAAATACACGTTCGCGCATACCGACTAGGCCTATGCCTGCAGTGACTTCATCTTCAGAAAAACCTTTTCCATCGTCAGAAATTTGCAGATACACCTTATTTTCTTGCGCATTTAGTTGCAGTAAAACATGCGCCTCACTGGCATCTGCATGTTTGATGATGTTGGATAAAGCTTCCTGAATAATCCGATACGCCGACATCGCTGTCGCATTATCCAAATGAGAAAAATCACCCTTGGTTGTACAGCTAAACGTGCATGTCGTATGCGTGCTGTCGTAGCTGTTTACCATCTCAGTTACTGCGCCCTCAAGTCCCAGCATATCTAACACTTCTGGTCGCAGTCTACGCACTAAGGAGCGGCCATTATTATATAAAGTACGTGCTATCTGGTTGATGGAGAGGGCATGTTGTCTGATCTCATCGGTTTGGACAGTCGCCGGTATTTGCGTCACTAGATCGGCGATTCTTTGTGATTGCAGTCGTGCTGCGATGAGGGCAGCATTTAATTCATCATGTACTTCCAGCGCGATACTTTTACGTTCTTCTTCAACAATGGTGTGGACTTTTTGGATTAGCTTGCGTTTCTCCGCGTTGGCTTTTAAGGCCTCGTTACGCGAATTTTCTAACTCGTGTGTACGTTGGGTGACTTTGCTTTCTAGCTCATAAGTTGACTGCTGCAAGCTAGTCGCCATTTCTTTAATGGATGCTTGCAGCTCGCCGATTTCGCCGCCATTTTTGACTTCCAGATCGACTGGATAGCGACCCCTGCGAATGTCACGGCAGGCTTCAATAAAACTTTTAAATGATGTTGATAAGGTGCGCGATAAATGCACTGCCAGCAGGGCGCTGACCAGTAAGCCCAAGGCGGCTACGGCCAGTTCGAGACCGAACCGGTGTTGTTGTTTACGTTGTAAATCACTGGGTGACATGACGACATGGACATAGCCTGCAAGTTGTGCGCTGGCACCCGAGTGGTCGCTATTGTTGGGGCTATTCTGATTATTCTTTAACAGCGCGTTATCAATGCCGGAGATCACATTTACCCAGAGCAAGCGCTTTTCAATAGGCACATCAAAAGTGCGAAGCTCGGTTTGATTGTTATCGACAGGCTGACTGTTGAGCGTGCTACTGAGTTGGCTATTAGGTTGACTATTGAGTTGACTGTGGAGCAGGATTTTTTTTTTGGCATCTAAAATATCGATGCTAACTATGCCGCGCTCTGACTCCACCAAACCGTCCAGCGATAAACGCAACTCCGATAGCTTGCCTGTTGCCAGTGCGTATTCGCTACTCTCGGCCAGCACCTTGGCAACAATCTTGCCACGCTCCTCTACCTCTGCCGTTACCTCGTGCGAGTGCAGCCAGTAAGAATGCCAGACCAGCATGCAAAATAGATAGGTCACTGGCAACAAGGTAGTCAACAATAATTGCTGGCGTATGCTCCAGTTATTCCAGGGACTTACACAAAATCGCCCCAGCCGCGTAACATCTCCTAGCGGTACTTTTGTACTGTCGTCGTCGCCGCGCCTTGTTGGAACAATTTTGTGTAAGTCCTTGCTCCAACTGCTAAATCTGTTCTGGAGTCTGGTAAGAAAGCCTAAAAAAAAGCCTAGCATTGCGTACGTCCAAATTGAACTTGCATTTGAACAGGATTCAGATCTGGCATTGAAGGCGAATTCATGCCTGAATTAAGCCATGCTTAAGCGCCAGCTTGGTCATCTCTGCCTGGCGTTGCACACCTAATTTTTCTTTAATAATCTGGCTAGTGTTGCTGACAGTTTTGGTAGAAATATCTAACTTTTCCGCGATCTCTGCATTAGTTAATCCCTCTGCCAGCAGGGTAAAAATATCCAGCGAGCGGCTGTCCAGCATCGATTGTGGCGAGACATCACCTCTGACCGATAGATTTGCCAACCGCTCCGCAATCGACGGCAAAAAATATAATTCGCCAGCATGCGCTTTGCGCACAGCCTGTGCTAAATCGGCAGGGTCGCAGTCTTTGGTGACAAAGGCTTTGCCACCCAAACGGTAGGCTTCTTTAATAAAGCTATCCTGATCAAACTGGCTTAAAAAAATAATCTGCGCTGAAGCGGTGTTTTGCAAAATCGTTTTTGCTACATCAAAGCCAGATAAGTGCTCGCCAAAACGAATATCCAGTATCAGCACGTCGGGTTGCAAATCGCCAAATTGCTGTATCGCCTCTGCGGGTGTTTTTGCCTGAGCAACGACCTCAATACCCTGACCTTGCAGCGACATCGCAAATCCAGTCATGACGATAGGATGATCGTCGGCTAAGACTACACGGATGCTTGTAGCTTCTTGTTTCATAGCAGGTTCAATCATAGTTTATTCAATAAAAATTGCTAGATGAGAGAGTTAATTATTCTACTGCTTGGTATGTTAGCACGAGTCTAAAATCATCGGTATGAGCAAAATTGCATTGTAATCAGCGTATTAATAAGCCAAAAAGGGAGTTTTTAACTATTTTTGCTAAGGTATGTTCTAAATATTACTTGTTTATAGAATCAATATTTCTATTGTGGAGAAATAATTTCTTCCTAAAGTGGTTGATATTTCTTTGTTTGGTATATATATTTGCCGTGTGAGAGTTAATTTATTACTCTTTCATAGCAAATCTAGACAATAGAAGAGGCGCAATATGAACTTCACACTTGATGCAAACAAAAAACAGACGTCCATGTCCGGGTTAATCGTCGTTACTCTGCATGTGGCGATCGTCGCTGGCCTAGTATATGGCTTAAAGCCAGCAAGCCTAGTATTTTTCCCAACGCCGGATGTGGTGTATGTGGCGCCGGTAATAGAACCGCCCAAGCCTGTAGAGCCTTTAATACCGCCAGTAATCCACCCTCAGACAACACAAATGCGGAATCCGGTGATCCCATTGATTACACCGCCAGACATCCATGTCCAGTCCGATGCACTCATCGTTGCAGAAAGAGTGGCTGATTATCCTCCAGCCGGTGCAATCAATCGCGGCAATACAGAGCAGGGCAGCGCCAATAGCTCTGACAGCATGCCAGCAGCAGTCACGGTCGCCGCGGTAGTGGACGCTAAATCTTGTGAAAAGCCAGAATATCCGCGCACCGCTTTACGTAACGAATACACCGGCACCGTCACGCTGGCATTGCTGGTTGGCTTGGATGGTAAGGTCGCGGATTCAAAAATTGAGAAATCCAGCGGACACAGAGAACTAGATCAGGCAGCCGTGGCGGGTCTGAGCTTATGCAAATTTAAACCAGCAAGCATCAACGGCCAGCCGCAAAAGACTTGGGCCAAGATGCAATATGTGTGGAGTCTGGATAGTTAATGAAGTTAATTAATGAAGTTAGTTAATTAGGTCTTGGTACAAGGCGTAATTATCTATTTTGATATTTGATTTAAATATACTGCCAACAGTATATTTAAGTTGTCCATAGAATCATTGGACAAGAAAGGGTTTTTTAGATAAAAAGCAGGGAGTATATTAATAGTCCGTAAATTATAACGATGTCATTTGGAGTAAATTTAACTGAATAAAGAAGAATCAGCTCGCTTATATTTCCCCGATCCATACTGAGTGACAGGACTTTGATACGATTATCAGGCGGAGAATTCTGCGTAAGTCTTGATAAATTAGTCGTGATAAATAGATCTCGACAATAAGTCTGGCAAAATAAAAAATGCCCTTGCAATATCACAAGGACATTTTTTTATTGAGCAAACAGTTGATGTATTTCTTGAGTTACGCTCACTCTTTTTCAACTTCTTTTTAACCCAAGTTCACAGGCACAAATATCTTCGCGTCGCCTCGTTGTATCAGCAATGCCAACTGCTTATTTTCTTTAGCTACCAGTGACTGAAGTTGCGTTACTGATTTTACGTTGGCGCCGTTGACAGCAATAATCACATCACCAGCCTCGATCCCAGCCCGGGCGGCGGCACCGCCTACTTGCTCTACCACTAAACCAGACGGCAATCCTGCTTGCCGAATTTCATCGGAGGTTAATGGGCGAACCGAAACACCTAGTCTGCCTTTATTTTGGTTTCTTGGGGATGCATCTTCATTCATTGCTACATCTTTTGCGGTATCCAGCATGGCTAATAGTTCGATCGCCTTGCCAGCGCGCCAGACTTGCAGCGTCGCTTTATCGCCGGGTTTGCCAATGCCAACCAGTGCAGGTAAATCACCGGATCGCTTAATGATCTGATCGTTATATTTAAGGATCACATCACCAGGCTCTAGTCCGGCTCTGGCCGCTGCACTATCGGGTGCAATATTGGCCACAAGGGCACCGTCTGGTTGTTTCAATTTAAAAGACTCGGCCAGAGTTTGATTCAGCTCTTGTATCGTTACCCCTAGTCTGGCATGGACTACTTTGCCGCTCTTGACGATCTGGTTGCTGACGTTTAAAGCAACCTCAATCGGGATCGCAAATGAAACGCCTTGGTAGCCGCCGGTCTGGCTATAAATTTGTGAATTGATGCCAACCACATTGCCACTAGCATCAAACAAGGGACCACCAGAATTGCCGGGATTGACTGCTACGTCGGTCTGGATAAATGGCACATAACCGTCGCCTGGCAATGAGCGACTTTTTGCGCTGACGATGCCAGCAGTCGCGCTTTGTTCAAAACCGAAAGGGGAGCCGATGGCCAGAACATAGTCACCAACGCCAAGTTGTTTGGTATCGCCAAGACTGACTACTGGCAAATTATTAGCATCGATTTTTAATACTGCGATATCGGTCGCTTTATCGCTGCCTAATACTTTGGCTTTGTATTCCCTACGATCACTTAATTTGACCGTGACTTCATCAGCGTCATTGACGACATGCGCGTTGGTCAGAATTAAACCGTCTTTGCTTAAAATAAATCCTGAACCTTGTCCACGCACAGGGACGTCATGCGGTTGCATACGACCTTGACCGTTAAAACCTGGCATACCCTGCATACCGGGCAAACCCCGGAAGAACTGAAAGAACGGATCACTCGATGCGCCGTCCGAATCTTCCATACTGGTTTTATGCATCGCCTCGGTATTGATACCCACAACGGCGGAACCGTAACGCTCAACAATGGCGCGATAATTGGGCGCAGTGATGGGGCCGATAGGCGCGGTGGCGCTTGTGCCTGACGGCGTATTTTGCGCTGTGTTTGCCTGGGATGAAGACATTGCCGAACCGGCGATTGTTGTCGGCGTATCTGCTTGTGCCGTACTCGTTTTTTTATGAAACCAGTCAGATGCATTCCAGTTGAATGCGTTAGCGGTGCCAACAGATAAGACTCCAGCGGCGACCAGTGCGATGGTAATTTCTTTAGCTTTCATGTTTGCTCCTATTCAGCAGGTCTGTACAAATCAGTGCAAGGAAATTGCCCTAAAAATGTGGGGACATCTGCAGAATAAAAGAACAAACTTAAATTAGACTTAAGACGAAATAACCATCACTTTAGCTTGAACTAATTTGAAATAATTTGAAAAATGACGCTGACTTTCAGACCACCTAAAGCCGAACTATCTAACGTAATCCGGGCACCATATTGGTCTGCAATATTCTTCACAATCGATAATCCCAAGCCGCTGCCCGTTTGTTGGCTTGGGTGATTATTCAGACGATAAAACCGGCTGAAAACCCGCTCACGATCGGATGGCGCGATCCCGGGGCCGGAATCTTCTACCAATAATTCAACTTGCGGTCCTTGATCAATCACGCTGGTGTGTACTTGCCCGCCGTTCGGCGTGTAGCGGATGGCGTTGTCGATCAGGTTGCGGATCAGGATGCTTAAACGTGCGGCGTCAACAGGGATCAGCAATTGTTCTGGTGCAGCTAACTCAAGCTGTAATTCCCGCGATTGCGCAATCGGGAAAAGATCGGCAATTGTTTGTCGCGTCAGCTCTGCGATATTGGTCGATGGCGCGTTGGCTTGCAATTGGATTTGCGTGTCCGCCGGGTCGGTTTGTGCTGCAATCAATAGTTGTTCTATTAAATGGCTAGATCGATCTACCCCTTGGTTGAGTTGGTCCAAGGCTTGCTTTTTTGCGGCATCATCCGGCGCATTGCCCAATAATTGTAATTGCAGTTTGAGTGCCGTCAGTGGCGAGCGTAACTCATGCGCTGCATCGGCCACAAATGCGCGCTGGCTAGAGAATGCTTGCTGCAACCTCGCCAGTAGTGAGTTGAGGGCCGTGATCAGCGGTACCACTTCGTTCGGTAAATCGGTCTCCGCTACTTGTTCCAGACTTCGGGCATCGCGTTGTTCTACCTCCTTAGCAACTCGCTGCAAGGGTAATAAAGAATTGCCTACGGTCCACCAGATTAATAGCGCCATCAGCGGCACAAATGCCAGTAGCGGCGTCAGGCTGCGCAGTGCTGCTGTTGCGGCGAGGTCGCTGCGCAGATCCAGCGGTTGTGCGACTTGAATAATCCTGTCTCTGGTAGCAACGCTAAATACCCGCCAGCGTTTTGGATAGGTGTTCAAACTTACATTGGGCGGCACATCCACGTCGGTAAAGCCTAATGTTGCGCGATCAAATAAAGGTGCGCCCGGTACCGATAAATACAGCATGCTGCCATTGCTATTCCAGATCTGTATTACGACGTCTAAAGCGTCCCCTTGCTGGTAATACGACGGGTCGGCAACAACGCCCTGGTCGCGTAACGATAAAGCAATCTGACGCAACTGGTAATCCAGCAAATCTTCATTTTCTTTTAGTGTGTGCCGATAAGTGATCAAACCTATTAGCATTGCTGTGAGTATGGCTGCAGCGATCAAAAAGACCGATAATTTTGCGCGTATTGAAGTAATTTTCATCGAGAAACTGTGCGTTGTTGTTACGTCGTAGGACTTGATGTTGTAGTTGATGTCGGCTTAGGAATAAAGTAACCAACCCCGCGTACATTCTGAATAAAGCTGGTGCCGAGTTTGCGCCGTACCGAATGGATATACACTTCGACCGTATTACTTTCAACCTCCTCACCCCAGCCGTACATGCGCTCCTCTAACTGCGCACGAGACAAAATTGCACCGGGTCGCAGCAACAAAGCCTCGATCATTGCGTATTCACGGGCTGACAAAGATACCGCCACATCATGACGTTTGACTTCGTGTGTCGTAGGATTAATTATCACGTCGCCGATCTGGATCGCAGGCTCAGTTTGCCCCGAGCTGCGCCGCAGGGCAGAGCGCAGACGCGCTGCCAGTTCTTCAATCGCAAAAGGTTTAATCACATAATCATCAGCGCCCGCATCCAATCCCTTAATCCTATCCTCCAGTCCATCGCGGGCAGTGATGATGATGACCGGTATGCTCACCTTGCGCAGGCGTAAGCTACGCACCACCTCAATTCCATCTTTGCCTGGCAAGCCTAAATCCAGCAACACCAGATCAAAATGCTCAGTCTGTAAAACAGAATCCGCCAAGCCACCGTCCCGCACCCAATCAACGACGTACTCAAGCTGACGCAAAGAGGTTCTGATGGCCTCGCCTATCATCTGATCATCTTCTACCAATAAAATCCGCATTTATTTCACTCCGCTGATAGGGGTAATAAGATTAATTTTAATATACTCCCTATTATTTTAAATAAATATGGCTTATTGTCCATTTAATATATGGACTAATTTTATATACATATAGGAGTATATATTTCGCTTCGTATAAGCACATAGATTAGTCGTCATTAACTTATCGTCAGCTCGCTGCTACCTTACCGCATTTTTTTCATTAATATAGCTATGAATGATGAACTGATGATTTAAACTATTTGAGGTTATTTTTACCTACTTTAGTCACACTGCTAATATTTACCTAACTTTACTAATTATCCAAAACACTTATCAAATAATCAGGTAATATCTGTAGATGACTATAAAGTCAGTAATATTATTGCCAAACTATTCGCGTATTCGGGAGTGTGGAAATTGAAAAAAACAAGGATCTGCAAACAGGTTTCTCTGCAATCATTGGCTCGTGGCGCTGGCGGAACCATCGCTCTCAGCTTACTCATCAGCGGATGCGCAGTTGGCCCCAACTTTACTGCGCCACCAGCCCCGGTCAAATCAGAGAATTATTCGTATACCCCATCGCCCACAGCTAGCCAGACCGAGACATCGGCAGGTAATGCAGGGACGTCACAAACCTTGGTGAGCGGGCAGGATATTCCAGCAGCCTGGTGGCAAGTATTCCGCTCTGAAGCACTGGACAAATTAATCCGCGACGCTTTAACAAAGAGCCCCTCGCTGGCATCTGCCCAGGCGGCATTGCGACAAGCACAAGAGAACTACAATGCCCAGTATGGATCAAGCCAATTTCCTACTGTGACTGGTAGCCTCAATGGTGAGCGCGAACATGCCTCGGCGGTATCTACAGGCATTCCGGGCGGCACCATATTTAATTTATACAATGCCTCCGTCAACGTGTCCTATACAGTGGACGTATTTGGTGCGAATAAGCGCGGACTAGAAGGTCTGCAAGCAGGTATTGATTATCAGCGTTATGAGGTCGAGGCAGCGTATCTGACACTGACATCCAATCTGGTCACCACCGCGATACGCGAAGCGTCTTATCGGGCGCAGTTACAAGCGACGCAAGAGATACTCGATGCGCAGTCCAGGCAGCTGGAAGTGATTGAGCAGCAATTTAAAGTCGGTGCGATCGCCAAAGCGTCGTTTTTGTCTCAGCGTAATCTAGTTGCTCAGACGCGTGCCAGTTTGCCTGGCCTGCAAAAATCCTTAGAGCAAACGCGGAATCAATTGGCGGTGTATGCGGGGCGCTTACCTAGTGATCCGGGCTTGCCTGAATTCAATCTGGACGCATTGCAATTGCCGCAAGAGTTACCGGTATCTATTCCCTCCGCATTGGTGCGCCAACGTCCAGATATTCGCGCAGCTGAAAGCTTATTACATCAAGCCAGCGCCCAAATCGGTGTTGCAACGGCCAATCAGTATCCACAATTTTCTCTCACTGGTAGTTATGGTTTTGCATCGACTAAAACCAATAATCTGTTCAGCGAAAATATGAGTTTCTGGAGTCTGGCTGGCGGTCTGACGGCACCGATTTTTAATGCCGGCTCCCTCTCAGCTAAGCGTCGTGCCGCAGTGGCATCTTACGACCAGGCGGCCGCACAATATCGGTCTACGGTGTTATCGGCTTTCCAAAATGTGGCGGATAGTTTGCGCGCTTTAGAGTTCGATGCGCAAACTTTAAAGCAGCAAGCAGATGTTGAATCCATCGCCAAAGAAACCTTGGACTTGACGACCAAACAGTACAAATTGGGTAGCGTTAGTTCTCTGACCTTGCTCGATGCCAAGCGAACTTATCAAACAGCGCGTGTCAGTCTGATTCAGGCACAGGCAAACCGGTATGCGGATACGGCGGCTTTATTTCAGTCTATGGGTGGAGGCTGGTGGAATCGTCCGGCGTTGACGGATATTTCCAGCGCTACCGGTGCCGCTATTACCGACAATAAAGCGGCAAGCACAGAATAAATCTTGTAGTTCTCGAATTTTAATGAGATGTATTGAAGTGATATGAATTGAGTCACGCTTCTTAATCGTATTCGTGACCGGATTAGTATATTAAAGGGGAAGTATTCATGACAAAGCGTATGTTTATCATGCTCGGCTGTGTGGTGTTGTTGATCGTCGGTCTGGCGTTTGGCAAGTATCTACAAATTAAACAATTAATTGCCAGTGCACCTAAGGCGGGCGCGCAAACCGTGAGCGCCATAAAAGCAGAAACCTTAGAGTGGCAGCCGCAGATTTCTTCCGTCGGAACAGTCACAGCTTATCGTGGTGTGGACATCAGTTCCGAAATCGCTGGTCTGGTACGCGACGTAAAATTTAAGTCCGGTCAAAATGTAAAGCATAACGATATCTTGATACAGCTCAACGCAGATTCCGATATTGCACAACTGCGCTCTCTGGAAGCCTCAGCAGAATTATCTGCCACTGTCCTCAAGCGCGATCAGGCGCAACTGGCAGCAGAGGGTGTTAGTCAGGCACAAGTTGATTCTGATATGGCCGACTTAAAAAGTAAACGCGCTTTGGTCGCCCAACAAGCCGCCAACGTCGAGAAAAAAACTATTCGCGCACCATTCGCAGGTCGCTTGGGGATCAGCACTGTAAATCCGGGTCAGTTCGTTAATCCGGGTGACAAGTTAGTCAGCTTGCAGACGATTGATCCTATTTTTGTGGACTTCTTTGTGCCGCAAAAACAAATCGCCTCGCTGAAAGTTGGGCAAAGTCTTAAGCTCTTGAGTGATGCTTTTCCAGGTCAGGATTTCCAGGGACAAATCTCTTCTATCAATCCAAAAATCGATGTAGCAACCCGTAATGTTCAGGTAGAAGCAACCTTGAATAATCAAAAACAATTTCTCTTGCCGGGTATGTTCGGCAATGTGGCAATTGATGTCGGCGACAAAAATAAATTTATCACGTTGCCGCAAACAGCGATTACCTACAATCCTTACGGCTCCACTGTATTTGTAATTAAAGACAGCGACAAAAAAGATGAAAAAGGTGAGGTCGCTAAAGTCGCCCAACAAGTATTCGTGACGACCGGCGCTACTCGTGGTGATCAGGTCGCTGTATTAAAAGGGATAGAAGTCGGACAAATGGTCGTCACCAGCGGACAGCTTAAATTGAAGAATGGTACGCCAGTGCTGATCGATAATTCCGTGCAGCCAAAGAATAGTCCTAATCCAACTCCGCAAGAACACTAAGAGGAGTCAAGATGAAATTTACCGACATTTTTATCAAGCGTCCGGTACTCGCCATCGTCGTGAGTTTGCTGATTGTAGTACTCGGTATGCGGTCCTTGTTTAGCTTACCCGTCAACCAATATCCGCATACTCAGAATGCAGTCGTCACGATCTCGACGACATACTTTGGTGCTGACGCACAGACCATCGCTGGCTTTATTACGCAGCCATTAGAGTCCGCTATTGCGCAGGCGCAGGGAATTGATTATCTATCCTCCTCCAGTTCCAGCGGCGTATCAACAATTACCGCAACCTTGCGTCTTAACTACGATGCAAACCGGGCTTTGACTGAAATCAGCACCCAGGTTAATTCGGTTAAAAACCAGTTACCTGCACAAGCACAGCAACCAGTCTTGACCGTGCAAACTGGTCAGACGACTGATGCGATGTACATGGGCTTTTATAGCGATACCTTGCCAACTAATAACGTGACCGATTTTTTGATACGCGTTGTTAAACCAAAGTTAGATTCGATTGAAGGCGTACAAACTGCAGAGCTGTTAGGTGCCCGCCAATTTGCCCTGCGTGCCTGGCTGGACGCACAAAAAATGGCGGCATTCAGCGTTACTGCTGCCGATGTCAGTACTGCCTTAGCCTCCAATAATTATCTGACCGCATTAGGTGCATCCAAAGGTCAGATGGTGACAGTGCCTTTAACCGCCGGTACGGATTTACACTCAGTGGAAGAATTTAAAAAGCTAGCAATCAAGCAAAATAATGGCGCAATTGTCCGTCTGGAGGATGTCGCTACCGTCACTTTAGGGTCAGAAAATTATGACTTTAACGTCGCGTTTAGTGGTGTACGTTCGGTATTTATCGGTATCAAGGTAGCGCCGGAAGCTAACATCCTTGATGTCGCAAAACGCGTTCGTACCGCCTTCCCGGGAGTGCAATCGCAACTTCCATCCGGCCTTACCGGGCAAATCGTGTATGACTCCACCGAGTTCATTAACACCTCGATAGAAGAAGTAGTCAAAACGTTGTTAGAAGCGCTGTTAATTGTGACGGTAGTAATCTACTTGTTCCTCGGTAGTTTCCGCGCGGTGATGGTGCCTGTGATTGCGATGCCGCTGTCACTGATCGGTACTTTCTTTGTGATGCTGATGTTTGGCTACTCCATCAATTTACTGACCTTACTCGCGCTGGTGCTGGCGATTGGCCTGGTAGTCGATGATGCGATTATTGTGGTTGAAAACGTTGATCGGCACATGAAAGAAGGTAAGTCCATCATGGACTCATCGCTACTTGCTGCGCGTGAATTAGCTTCTCCGATTTTAGCCATGACCGTGGTACTGATTGCAGTGTATGTGCCTATCGGTTTCCAGGGTGGATTAACTGGTGCTTTGTTTACTGAGTTTGCCTTTACCTTGGCGGGCGCGGTTGCCATGTCCGGTGTGGTGGCGTTGACGCTATCACCAATGATGTGCTCCCGCTTCTTCAAGATGGAGCAAACCAACGGTCGATTCGCAAAATTGATTGACCACAATTTTGAAAGAGTCCGCGGCCGATATTTACGTATTTTGCATAGCTTGTTGAATACTTGGCCTGTGCTGATTGTGATGAGCGTGATTCTGATTTTATGCCTGGGCTTGATGTTTAAGATGTCGCAGTCTGAACTGGCGCCGGAAGAAGATCAGGGTATTGTCTTGTCACAAGTCGTCGGTGCGCCAACGGCTACATCCGATCAGATGCAAACCTATGCTGATCAGGTATTTAAAGTCGCGCATGACATGCCGGAATATAAGCAGATGTTCCAGATCACGGGTGTGCCAACGACTAATGCAGGTATTGGTGGTGTCTTGCTTAAGGACTGGAGCGCGCGCGGTCGCAGTGCCAAGCAAATCCAGCAAGACCTGCAGGCAAAGTGGAACAAGATTGCCGGTGCCAGAATCGCAGCCTTCCAATTTCCAGCATTGCCAGGTTCATCCGGTTTGCCGATTCAGTTTTTGATCACGACGACCGAGCCTTTTGAGAACTTAAACTCAGTTGCTCAGCAAGTGATGGATAAAGCTCGTACCTCCGGTAAGTTTTACTTCATGGACGTGGATTTAAAACTGGATAAGCCGCAAGCCACCTTGGAAGTTGATCGCGACAAAATTACTGCGCTAGGAATGACGCAGCAAGATGTCGGACAGGCATTGGGCGCGGCCTTAGGTGGTGGTTATGTAAATTACTTCTCCATTGCCGGCCGCTCGTATAAAGTGATACCGCAGGTGCAGCAGGTGGACCGGTTAAATCCAGACAATTTGCTTGATTTTTATATCCGTACACCAACCGGTAGCATGATCCCGGCAAGTACTGTCGCACACATTACCACCAGCATCGTACCAGAGGCGATTAACCGTTTTCAGCAATTAAACTCGGCAACCATCTCTGGTGTGGCAGGCGTATCGCAAGATGAGGCATTGACTTATCTGAGTGGCTTAGTCAAAGAGATCGCACCGGCTGGCTATACTGTAGATTACGCTGGCCAATCGCGTCAGTTCAAGAGCGAATCAGGCGGATTTCTTGTGACGATGGCGTTTGCGGTAATTATCGTTTTCCTCGCATTAGCAGCACAGTTTGAAAGCTTCCGCGATCCAGTCGTGATTTTGATCTCGGTGCCGTTAGCTTTATTTGGCGCGATGATTTTCATCTTCTGGGGCTTCTCGTCGGTCAATATTTATACTCAAGTTGGCTTGGTCACATTGATGGGACTAATTAGTAAGCACGGTATCTTGATCGTTGAATTTGCGAATCAGTTACGTAAAAAAGGCTTGA
Source organism: Undibacterium sp. GrIS 1.2 (assembly GCF_040544435.1). Lineage (NCBI taxonomy): Bacteria > Pseudomonadati > Pseudomonadota > Betaproteobacteria > Burkholderiales > Oxalobacteraceae > Undibacterium > Undibacterium sp. GrIS 1.2. Next base: position 205,543 of record NZ_JBEONP010000001.1, on the reverse strand, counting down.
GTAAACGTGACGCGATTGAAGAAGCTGCAGGCGAACGTCTGCGCCCGATTCTGATGACGACAGCAGCGATGGTGTTCGGCGTATTACCTCTGGTAATCGCGTCCGGCGCAGGCGCAGCAGGTCGTCATGCGATGGGTCTGGTGATTTTTACCGGACTCTCCATCGGCACACTGTTCACCTTGTTTGTGGTGCCTGCAATGTATCTGGCGATCTCAGGAAAACATGTTGCTGAGACGCCTGCCGAGCCAGTGGATGCTAGCCACCGCGACGACAATACAGTACCAAAATTGGTGTAACTAATGGGTTTGCTCTGCTAGTTTTATCTGATATTTGTGCATTTAATTGTGTAGTTAATTTTGCAGTTAATTGTCTAGTTAAGCAGATGTCAAAAAGAACGAAGCAAAAAGGCCAATTAATAGCGAAAGCAATAGCGACACGAAGAACGAAAGTAAAGCAAAACCCACCTTTTAATCAAGGTGGGTTTTTTATTACATCACTTAGATTTCTATAAGCTGATTAGTATTAGTTTTGTGCCTGACAACAATTAATCAGATTTAATTTAAAGCGGACGCTCAATTGAAAATCGGTTTACAAACATGGGGTAGTGAAGGCGATGTTCAGCCATTTATCGCATTGGCGGCAGGCTTAGTGCAGGCTGGGCATGTTGTGACTTTGCTGGTGACTGATAATGAGGGGCGAGATTACAGCAAGTACTCTGAGCAGTTCGGATTTACGCTGATCAATGTTCTCAATACTAAGGAAATGTCGCCAGAAGTGATGGAGCAGCTTTGGCGAAAAATGATTGGTACGCGCAATCTGATCACGCAAACCGAGATGATCCTGAGTTTTGGATTTGATCCGGTGATGGAGCAGATGTTTGCTGCAGCAAAAGAGCTATGTGCCAATAATGATTTGGTGGTGGGACATTTTTTCTTGCATCCCTTACGAGCCGCTGCGGAGAAATCAGCGACACCAATTGTGACGATCAATCTTGTCCATAGTTTGCAGCCATCATCACATCTGTGCCCGGGAGGGTTCCCTGACTTTGGGGCTTGGAGTTATCCCTTTGCATGGAGAATAGTGCGCGTTATTCTGAATCATATTTTTTTGCCGCGAGTGAATGCGCTCAGGCTGAGAGAAAACCTGATTCCCAATACCGATGTCATCCAACAAAGCTGGGTATTTGAGCGATTGAATCTGATTGCGGTCAGCCCCAGCATTTTTCATGTGCCACCGGATTGGGAGGGCATGCATAGCGTTTGCGGCTTCCTCAACTTACCAAAAGGTTTACCGCAAGCTGCGTCACCGGCCGGGCTGGAAGAATTTATTGCTGCTGGAAACCCACCTGTTTATTTCTGCTTTGGCAGCATGATGATTCATCATTTGAATTACATCCAACAGACCATGGCGCTTTGGAATGAGGCGGTTAAGCGTGTCGGTTGCCGCGCTATATTCCAACTGCCTTGGGACGATTTGTCGGTGTTTGATTGCAATGAAAATGTCTTTAAGGTACAGCGTTCTACTCATCAAACGATCTTCCCGCGCTGCGCTTTGATCGTCCATCACGGCGGCTCTGGAACCACGCAGGCTAGCCTGCGCGCAGGGCGACCGTCAGTGGTAGTTGCTCATATCGCCGATCAATTTTTTTGGGGCGCAGAGCTACAACGACTTGGTGTCGCCGGACCAAAGTTGATCCGTAAGCGACTTTCTGCAAAGCGTCTGTCAGCCTCTATCGCCAAGGTGTTGGCATCGCCAGATATGGCAAACCGCGCAGCGGTAATTGCTCAGGCAATGGCGCAGGAGAATGGTGTGGACGTGGCCGTTAAATTGCTGGAGGCTTGTATCAGTCGGCCATCTTCTACAAGCGGTTTGGTCACTGAATCTTAGACGAGTAATTTAAGGCGAATGAATATACTCCTTATCTGTATATGTAGGTTGTCCATAAAATTATTGGTCAATAGGGCATATTTATAAATATTTATGGGGAGTATATGTTTGTGTCCTTAGATATTTGTAATCGTCCAACACGATTTATATCGCTATATCTTTGCTCAAAAGAATCATTGAGCGCGTATTTTTTGCGAATCGCCATGTACAATCTTTCGGGTACCTACCTCGCTTAATTTGTTCACATATTTGGATCATTAATTCAGATCACCGACAGGAACTACCTTGCTTAATTTCATGAACCCCAAAACATCGCCGGACAAGTTAGCCAAACTCGTTGGTGCGGCGACTGTGCTTGGTATGCTCTATTTTGGCAGAGAGTTTCTGATCCCGATTACCTTAGCTGTGATTTTAAGTTTGTTGATTGCGCCTCTTATCCGGCGTATGCGACACATTGGTTTTGGGCATGCGGCGTCTGTGATTGTGTCGGTCGTCACGCTCACGCTGGCGCTGAGTACTTTGTGTATTTTGATTGGCGTGCAGGTGATACAAATGGGTGCCAGCCTGCCAAAATATGAAGAGACCATCCGTGGCAAACTCCGCGCACTGGATCAGTTAACGCTGGGCAAACTGAACGCACTGACCGGACAGGCAGACCGGGTGATGGATGGTTTATCGGACTATTCAAAACCAGTTAGCAGCGCGCCAGAGAGTGTGGCTCTGGCAGAGACCCCGACTAAGGTCGCTAGTAATCCTAAGCACAGCAGCAACAGGGCTGCAAACAGCACCGCAGGTGGTTCCGCCAATACTGCAGCAAGCGCCGTGGCTAGTAGTGCAGTCAGTACTGGGCTGAATACTGGGCCTAATACTGGGCTGAATGCTGGAACAAATGCTGGAACAAATGCGGGAGAAACGACTACCGCCACTAAGAGCATTGCGCCGATACCGGTCGAAGTCCGCCCGCCACCCTTAAAGCCCTTCCAGCTAATAGAAAAAATATTTAACTCAATATGGGGACCAATCGAAACGACCGGTATTGTCTTTGTTGTCCTGATATTCGTCTTACTTGAGCACGAAGCCCTGCGGGATCGTTTTATCCGGCTCATCGGCAAGCATGATTTGCGCGAGACCACCATTGCAGTCAATGATGCTGGCGAACGGCTTTCTCGTTTTTTCTTATCCCAGTTTGGGGTGAATATTGCGGTGGGTTTGCTGATCTGGTTAGGGCTGAGCGTCATCGGACTTTCGCAAGCCCTGCTATGGGGTGCGATGGCCGCTATTTTGCGGTTTATCCCGTATGTCGGCATTTGGATTGCTGCGGTGTGCGCGACCTTGCTGGCCGCTGCAATCGCGCCAGGATGGTCGCTGGCGCTGATGACCATCAGTCTGTTTTTTGTAGTGGAGCTGGTGATTTCCCAATTGATAGAGCCGCATCTGTACGGACACACCACCGGATTGTCGCCATTGTCTGTCGTGATCGCGGCGATTTTCTGGAGCTGGTTATGGGGTCCGGTAGGTTTAATGTTATCCACGCCGCTGACGCTTTGTATGGTGGTCGCCGGGCGCTATATCAGCTCGCTGAATTTTTTAGAAGTATTGTTGGGCGAGATACCAGCACTCACCATGCCAGAAAATTTTTACCAGCGCGCCTTAGCGGGTGATGCACAAGAAATCATCGCCAACGCCCGTCGCTTCTTAAAGCGCAAATCGTTTAGCGCCTACTGCGACACGGTGTTAGGCCCAGCCTTGCATTTAGCGAAAATGGATTTTACTGACAGAGCGATTACCAAGGTCGAGCAAGTCAAAGTCAGTAACGCCATTGTGTCCGTGATCCAGGAGTTGGGCGAGAACCGAAAATGGTGGAAGCATTATTCCCGCAATTCCTTATTAGAAGGAATTAGCCTAGGACTGCAATTGCGTAGCCAGCGCGAACGGATGATCGGGCAGTGGCAAGGGCCGATCAATGCGCCCGCCGGATCGATCTTGCTGAGCATAGGATTAAGCAATACCGATGTACTGGCGGCAGAAATATTGGTCAGAGTTCTGCGTGCGCAGCATATTGACGCACGTCATTTCTCTATTGAGGAATTTGAATTGCCGCCGCCACCGGATTCCACCCCGGACATCATTTCTATGGTCTGTTTCGTCAGCACTGATCCGATCAAAGGCCATCAACATCTGGAATCCGCTGCCACTAAATTACGCAGTCAACTACCCCACGTAAAAATCGTAGCGGTCTTGCTAGCTAACCCGTTTGATGAAACCGAAGGTGTCTTGGAGCAAGTTGCCGGTGCAGATCAGATCGTCAGGTCTTACCAGGAAACGCTGCAAACTTGCCTTGAGGTGATGCCGGTGTCAAGTACCGTCAGCTAGCTTCATTCATAGCAGGTAGATTATTGTGTAGGATAAATACTCCAGGTGGGTATTTTTTGTTGTCCATATTTTTGCTCGTCAAAACGGCGATTTTTATATATTTTAGGGGGAGTATGTTCTTATTCCTCTATATTATTGACTTGGTTTGTGGGCATGATGGACTCAATCATTAATACATGCTCAGCGCAGTGTGATTGCTAAGGGGCGTTCTTTTTAGACTCAATTTTTGTACTGACTTAGTCGCAAAGATTGATGGCTCAAAAAAAACCGTAGCATTTCCCGCGATGCATCCGGTCCTTTTGCATCGGTATAACTCCCAGCTGGATTGCCGCCCGACCATGCATGACCTGCGCCATGGATCACCCAATGTTCTGCTACGGAGTGGCCATCACTATCGTAATAAGACGTTGTAGAGTAGGTATGACCGCCATCAGTTTTACCTGTTTGCACTGAGATATTTTGAGGCGACGCAGAATCGATTTCTATATTTTGGGCCGCGATATTTTGTTGAATCAGGTGTTCACCATTACTGGCGTTGACTGTGTGATCCTGATCACCGTGAAAAACAATCATCGGGATGGCCGTCAGCGCTGCTTCATCTAGTTGCTGGCAGTTGGCCTGAGAGCTGCCATTGCGCATGGCGGATAAAGCAGAAGGAACATTATTTGCCGATGCATACGGCAATCCAGAATGGACGCCAACAGCGGCATAAATATCTGGATAAAGTGTTGCCACAGTAACGGCCATTGCGCCGCCTGCAGACAAGCCTGCGATATACACGCGCGTCGTATCTACCGGGTAGTCACGGATAATGTCTTGAGTAATTCCCGCGATAATGGAGGGCTCGCCTTTGCCGCGTGACTGGTTGTCGGTCCTAAACCAATTCCAGCATTTTTGCGCATTAGCAGACTGAGTTTGCGCCGGATAGGCGACAATAAATTTCTGCTCCTCTGCCAGTAAATTCATTGCAGTACCCGTTGCAAAGTCGTCTGGATTTTGGGTGCAGCCATGCAGCATGATCAATAGTGGTAGCGGCTGATCATTGCTGTTACTGGGAATATAAATTTTGTAAGTGTGAGAGGGACGCGACTTAGTATGAAAGTGAATATGAGGCACAAGCTGGGGGTGAATTTGAGTCTGACCCTGTCCCCGTGTCTGATCATGACTTTCTTTAACATACGACTTAGTCAAAAACTCTCCCTCGGCAGGAAGATCCGTTGGCATCGCTTCGCTGTACGGCCAGGTTGAGGCTACTTTTATTCTATTACTCTCACGTAAATTTTTGACCGGTTTACTGATGTCGAAGTTACTGAAGCCAGGTGTTTTGGGTATTCGGGGTATGGTAGGTAGTGTCGGTAATTGGAACGGCGATAATTTCTTAGTTCGCTTCTGCACAATACGTTTAAAGGGCATGATTATTTTACTCAATCCCTTTGGGCTGGCGATGCGAAATAGTGTTGTGATTGTTTTTAATTGAGCAATCCAATTCTTGTTTTTACGCATGGTAATTCTCTGTTGATTTAGCGGGAAATTTTAATGTTCTCTGCAGGTACCGCTAGGGTGCCTATGGGATAGCTGGACTTCCAAGATAGCAAACACTACATCAACGAGATCGCGAGTCTTCACGACTATACAACTAATAGATAAACATGGCTCCAATAATCTGGAGCCATTAAAACGATGATCACAATATTCATTATCGATATCATCGTTATTATCCTTCGTGACTCAATAGTGCACTAAGCGCTCTTGTCAGACCGGTACATAAAAAATTTCCGGCGTATATAAATTTGGGTGGTGTCTGTTGGTTGTATCGTATGGTTTCTGCTTTCGTCATACCTAGAGCGGAGAATCATCCATATTTTTGGGCTCAGTCACGGCTAGTCTATTATGTTCTGCTCGGAATTTAGCCGACATCTCATACGCCGCTTTTCGGAGTCGCATGATAGAACCTAAAGGCCGGTGTGCAACAACGCCATGCCACGGACTAAACGACATGCCGTCATCAATCGCTTTTGAGCGGCCTTCACTCCAGGCGACCTGGGACGGTACCGATATGCGGGCAACGGTCAGGTAAGGACTGAGCTCTTCTGGCCAGGCCACAGAGGCATCTTCAATCGGCATTTTTTCTATGTCAGTACAAAGCTGTACTCGCAATTCCCATTCTGCATTGTTGTGCGCAAAGAAGTCGACTACTGCCTCACGCAAGCCATTCGGTTTGTCGTTTAAATCGACCACTGCGCCAGTTAGCTCCGTTAAGCCAGAAGACACCGGGACGACAGAAAATTTTGCCATGTAGTCGCCGAATAGAATCGGCACCTGACTAAAAAACGTTTCGCCTAAAATATGCGTTTCTGGATGACCGCCCAAGGCGATGATCGTACCGCTCTTTCCTCCGGCCGCTTCCAGCACTTTTTCTGTGCTTTGTAATACTGAGGACAATACCTTTTTCAAGCCTGGCGCTTTGTCGGTAGTCGATGCTAGTAATTTTAAGCTACCCAAAAATTCTTTCGCCCGTGGCGCTGCAAAAGTAGGGCTGCCGTTGACCAATAAAAAATCTTGAGTAACATCCTCCTCGCTACCTGCCAGCCGTTCTCCCTTGACCCCAATGAGTTTAATTGCCATACCGCGTGGTGTGGATACGGCATCGTCCAGTACATCACCTGGGATGGTCGATAATCTGATGACCACCGGCCATGTTCCGGGAGTAGAAAAAATACCTTGCGCCAGTACGGGCGGCAGATTGTCTACAACCGACATTTCCCCATGTAATAAGCCATGACTTTTTGCATGCACACTACGGGTAGCGTGACCTGAATCTTTGTAGGTGATGTCCGAAATATGTCGCAGCGTTTTGAGCAAACCAATTTGTGTTTCATCCTCTTCCTCTTCAGACATTTCATAGCTTGATTTATAAGGCAGGGGTGACGTTGGTGGAAAATTTGGTGGCAAATCCGGTGGCATAAGAGATGACATGGCAGACCCTTCGGTAGTTGTTAAGTCGGGTGCCGAGTTTATGGTTTAAGCCTAAACACAGTCTGTGTGTGACCGCACGTAAGCGTAATCGAGGTGGCAATTAAGTAAGCGTCCAACAGAATTTAGCGACGCTTACCAAGCAAAATAACAATCGCAGGAAAAAAGGACTTATGTGGGTTATCGAACCGATCTCTGCCAATAATCGGCGTAATTTCAAGTCAACTGTGACACGGTCAGAGCCAACCAGAAAAATGGAGAATCGTATGCATGCCCAAGCTGAAGCAAAAAATGAGAGCCTGATTTTTGATAACGAGGTCGATGAATTTAATATTGGGAAGCCATCTTGGACTGCGACGCTGGCGCGGGACATCGGTGCCGCTGCATTATCGCTGGTGTTCATCGTCTTGTTAGCGGGATTTTTACTTTCTCTTGGCTCAAATTAAAGGCTACGCTTTTTTTGAAGGAATGATGATGTCTACTAAAACACAATTTCATGAAACGCCCGAAGGTCTTTGGTTATGGCGAGTGTATGACTTCCATATTGATCCGCACTCTAAAAAAGAAGTTGAGGGCAAGTCCATCACCTCGGAAAAAACTTTTCATTCTGAGGCGGAAGCAAGTGAGGATCTGGCTCATTGGAGCAAGTCAACTGGCCCCTATTTGGGAAGAGTGCCAAATGCGTGATCCCGCTTTCTGTTTTACCCTATTTAATTAACATCGAAAAATTTTTATGGAGATGTACATGAGTGATGAATACTTAGATTTACAAGCAGCAGTGCAATACGATTTGTTCTCTCACGCTGATCAGCAGAGCCCGGTAGGCTATTTGTTAGACCGTGTTTATTACGCTGAACCTGGCGATCATCCGATGGAAACGCATACTGAGCATGGCCTTTTCTTTTATAAAAAGGCGAACCTTCAAAAACTCATGTACGGAACACCCGCCGGCAGATTGGAAGATAACGTCATTGTCAGTAATAACGGTAATCGCTACTACCTGAAAGCGCTTTAAAAGATTATTTTGCTAATCGGTATAAATGCCTTTGTATCGCATTTAATTGGGAGATAAGTTCGGCGAATACGACTAGGTGACACCGCGTAACGGTATCGTCCTTTTGTATTTTTCTGACTAGATTTTGATTGATACTTAGCTTGTGTTTGGTTTGTGCTTAATTAATACTCCCCATAAGTATATTTTATTGTCCAGGTAATTATTGGTTTATAAGCGATATTTTGATTTTTTTACGGGGAGTATGTTGATTTTTGCTATGAGTAAACAGCTAGCATGGCCGTAGAGCTAACCGGCAGGTAGTTGCTAACGATGACCGAAGCAGCCAATCTAGCCTGGAAATTTAAACTAGTAACTGAACTTTACAATTGAGCCATCAATCCAGATGTAGTAAAGATGTAATAAAGATGTAATAACTAAGCCCGTAAGAAAAAATCATTTCAGATCCTCTGGCAGAAGCCCCCTTCAATATTGCTATTTTGTTGCCGTAGATTGGCTCAATCAACAGCCTCCCAACGCCAGATACTAATCCCGCATTAAGCAAAATTGCCGTTGTAATGATAAGGCGGACTTCCTACGCAGATTAGCTAAGACTGTTTAAGCGGCGAGCATCTTTTGGTCGTAAAGCAATTCCATTTTTAAATTCATCCAATGACAGAAAAAACGTCACAGTAGTTTTAGCTATGGCTTCGCGTTGTAGCGTCAACTGGCAAGCCCAGATTGATACCCATAGCAATATGGATCGCCATAAAAAAGTGATTGGACGAGACATTCCGTTTATCGCAGTATAAATGTGGGAGACACCCACATTTGGCAAAAACGCCAGAGTAAATATAGTGCCAATTATATTTACATACATAAAATAGAGGCTACGATGAACAAGATAAATCGCATCAAAAAATGGTCGGTAATCGTCGGTATTATGCTCAGCAGTATCTTGCCAATATCCAGCGCACAGGCGGCGGCATGGACGCTGACCGGCGCAGTCGTGACGCATGATCCTAGTATGATAAAAGACGGTAACACTTGGTGGATCGTTGAAACCAGCGACATCGGTATTGGTGTCAAATACTCGCCTGACGGGCATGCCTGGACGCAAGGTGGCAGCATATTTGCTGGCGGCTTGTCGTGGTGGGGGCAGTACAACGGCAATTCTAAAGTCGTTTGGGCACCCGACATGCGTGTCTATAATGGCAAAGCGATTTTGTACTATGCCGTATCGACCTTTGGTTCGCAAAAATCCGCCATCGGCCTTGCCACCGCATCCAGTATTGCCAAGGGCGACTGGGTTGATAAAGGGCTTGTTTTGTCCTCCAAGAGTGGCGATGACTTTAACGCGATTGATCCAAATTTTGTAGTCGATAAAGCGGGGCAACCGTGGCTGACTTTTGGGTCTTGGTGGACTGGGATTTATACCAGCAGAGTTGATCCAACCACATTAAAGCCGATTGGTACCCGATACCACCTGGCCTCTGACAGTAGCGGGATTGAAAACGCCTTCATCATGATCAATGGTGGCTACTACTACCTGTTTGTTTCTAAAGGTACTTGCTGCTCAAAAGCCAACAGCACTTATCACATCTCGTATGGCAGATCGACTAGCATTACCGGCCCTTATCTCGATATGAGCGGTAACGATATGCTCAATTCTGGCGGTACTACCTTAGAGGCGGGCGGCGGTCGTTTTTTTGCTCCCGGCGGAGAGTCGGTCAGTAACGGTGTACTCGCCAGACATAAACTGGATAGTCAGAATAATTTCAATGGCGTCTTATTTTTAAACGATCTGTATTTCTCGAATGGATGGCCAACTTACTAATCTCTTCGCTATTTTGTCAGCGCTAGGTCAGGATCAGTTTCAGGCTTACGACGCTTCGTTGTGAGCCTGAAGCCCTTTACGATCATCATTTTTTGCTAACTCCTTCGCCACTCCTTCAAACCTGGCACGACATAATTACCAAGGATGATTGCATTGAGTGTTGCAGTTGGTAGCAGAAGTGTTGTAAATTCCCACGGCTTTTACACAGAATAAAACTATCTCGAGCGATGAGCTAATCTGTGCCGCTCTTAAATCGTGCTGGCTTACATCACCTCTTGCTTTGACAATATGTGCACAAATTGCGCCAAATTGCGCTGAATTTTTCTGGCGTGGCAATTTCCCTAGGCTTACAAGGGCAAGTTTGCCCTTTTTGGCGATGTGATCTGACATCGTTATAGCCAATCAATTCCGAAGTCGTGCTCTTAGCGAGCTTCTAGGTTAGTTCTTAAGCGAGTCCTGATATCGATATTGATATCGAAAACGCTAAAAAATTGATTGGAGAGATTTTTGTGTGCACCTTAAGATGAATTTAGAGCATGTAGATAAAAATGCCTGACTTTGAAGCACATAACTAAAAATATATTGGAGACGTATGAAACGTAACGTATCTGGCCCAGATATGGCCAAGCCTTATCGCCCTTTGGTTTTAAAAGTATCTGTGGCGGCACTCGCCAGTGTCGGGATACTGACCTGTGCTTCTGTCTGGGCGCAAGAAACTAAAGCAGTTGCTGCTGCTCCAGACGAGGGTGTCGTAGTGGTGGTCACCGGCGTACGCAAGTCGGCTGAAAGCGCACTGCAAATCAAAAGAAATTCAGATCAGGTCATCGACACCATTGTTGCCGATGATATTGGTAAATTCCCCGATACAAATGTTGCCGAGACTTTGGCGCGTGTGAGCGGGATTCAGGTTCGTCGTGATGCCGGAGAAGCCAATTCGGTATTGATACGCGGACTCCCTGGGATTGCTACGTTGTTAAACGGTAGAGAAATGTACACCACCAACGGACGCTATGTGAACTTGGCAGATATCCCGTCAACTATGTTGCAACGGGTCGATGTGTATAAATCCCAAAGCGCCGATTTGGTGGAGGGCGGTATTGCTGGTGTAGTGGATGTCCGCACCAACCGGCCTTTCGATTTTAAAGGTTACACATTTTCAGCTAATGGGCATTTGGAAAACAGCGATAAATCAAAATCCAATGACCCTAATGTCGGGATGATGGTATCCAATCGCTGGAAAACGGCATACGGCGAATTTGGTGCCCTATTCGGTCTGTCTTATGTTGAAAATAAGTACCAGGAAGAGCGTGCATTTAATACCAATCCAACTAGCCAGGGCCCTAATCTTACAGGTCCTTTTGTAATGGGTATTGAAGCCATTCCTGGTAATCGTCGCCGCTTGGCTGAGAATGTTGCCGTGCAATGGCGTCCTAATGCGGATGTTGAGTTGTACGCAGAGGGCATCTCTACCCGCTATAAAAATACCTTTGAAACTGACTTTTTTGTTGGGTTGCCATGGCTTGGTAATTCAGTGACGACTACGACGATTCCTGGTACAAATCAGGTGCAGACGATCTCTTCGCATAACACTTTTACTATCGACTCAACCCAGGCAAATAAGGCGGATACGCTGACACAGCAGTTTGCCGTCGGTGGCCGGTGGAATGCGAGTCCGGGCTTAAAATTTACTTCAGAAATATCTACTACCTCGAGCAAATACACTTGGGCTAATCCGATCCTGGATACCAACACCACGGTACCTAATGTCAATGTCAACACCAGCTTGAATGGCACGCCTAATTTTCAATACACGGGTATTGATATGAAGGATGCGAAAAATTTCTCTTTATTTCAATTATTTGATCGTTATGGTCGTGATAAAGGGGGCTCAACTGATTGGCGTGCGGATGGTTTTTATACGCCGGAGGCCGATGGTTTATTTAAAGAGTTTAGCGCTGGCGTCCGCGTCTCTAGCAGAACGGCTGAATCAATCAAATCATTTGAAGGTGGAGTAGGTGCGCCACCAGGTATTAATGCGGCCAGTATCAATGGCTTGAGCTGTGTATCGCCAGCCTTGGGCGGTAACTACGGCTTGGCGCAATGGTACACACCATGCGCTACTTTCCTGATCAATAATACGGCTGCGATTCGCAATGCGGTAACAGGCTCTTCCAGCGCGAAAGCACTCGATCCGGGATCAATGTTCCAGGACTCTGAAAAAAGCTATGCATTTTATGGAAAAACAAATGTTGGCTTCGACTTGGGTAGCGTGCCGGTCAGCGGAGTCATTGGTGTACGTATAGTTAAAACAGATGAGGAACTGCAAGGTAATAATTTGTTGACCGACGGTAGCTATGTTGCGACACAAAAAAGCAGTTCGAGTACAGATGTATTGCCGAGCATGAGTTTTAAATTTAATTTGCGACCAGATCTGATCGCTCGTCTGGCAGCAGGTAAAACGATTACTCGTCCAGATTTTGCGCAGCTCAATCCGGGGGCGGCTTATATAAATGCCGGCGTGACCGTCAATCCGACCGCGACAGGCGGTAATCCAGACCTAAAACCAGTAACAGGTCGCAATTTTGATGCCGCACTTGAGTGGTATTTTGCACCAGCGGGATCTGTCAGCGCGGCGGTTTTCCAGCATTATTTTGACGGCTATATTCTCAATAAAACACAAGCGGAAACTTTCGCGGGGACGGTATATCAGGTCACACGTCCTTACAATACCGACAGCGGACAATTGCAAGGTTTGGAAGTCGCGTATCAGCAGTTTTATGATAAGTTGCCTGGCTGGTTAGGTGGCTTTGGTTTGCAGGCGAACGTGACTTATATGGAAGGTAAAACGACCAAATCAGTTGACCCGACTTTAGTCGATAAGCCTTTCACTGGCTTATCAAAATTCTCTTATAACATTGCCGCTTTGTATGAGAAAAATGGCTGGTCTGGACGTTTGGCTTATAACTGGCGTTCTAAATTTGTGGATACTTATAATGCCTCTAATTCCGGTTTGGATTTGACGGTTGCACCGATATCGTCGCTGGATGGGTCGCTGAGCTATAAGATCACACCTAATCTTTCAATTACTTTAGATGGCAGCAATTTGTTGGACTTTAAGTACAGCGATTACTTTAGCAATCCTAATGTGTATCCGCGTGACACCCGCCGTTACGACCGCAGGATAGGTATAGGTTTGAACTGGAAAGGTTAATCTTTCAAAGCTAAACAGATAAAGGTCAAGAAAAAAACATAGGCACATTAACACCAGCAGGTGATTTCATCGGGGCATTGCTAAATAGCAGTAATGCCCCTTTTGGTTGAGACGAACATATAACTGGTACCTGTACCGGGCAAAAATTAAATGAATACTCAAAAATTATCGACAGTAGAAAAAGTAGGTTTTGGGGCAGGTGATATGGCCTTAAATGTAGTGATCTCATCAATGATGCTGATCATTACTTTTTTTTATACCGACATCTATGGTTTAAAAACTACAGACCTAGCTTTACTCTTTGTCTTGGTTAAGTTTGTCGGTGCGATTGCTGATTTAGGGATGGGGCAAATCACTGATAGATATACCAGCCGCGCTGGTCGCTACCGTCCTTATTTATTGTGGCTGGCTGTGCCCTATGGCGCCAGTGTATTTTTTGTGTTTACTACGCCTGAGTGGCAATACAGCGCCAAATTAGTTTGGGCGTATTCCACCTATATATTAATGACGGTGATGACGGCGGGGGTTGGGATTCCGTATATCTCCCTGGTGAGTGCTTTGACCAATGATCCTAAAGAGCGTTTATCGGCGAACGGATATCGACTGTTTTTTGCCAAAATCGGTGCGTTTATGGTGACAATTATTGTGCCTCTGCTAGCGCAAAAATGGGGCTCTGGTAATCCGGCAGTCGGCTACCAGGCTGCAATGGCGGTGATGGCAGTTATGGGTGTTGCTTTATTTTTATTCTGCTATTTCAGCACCACAGAACGGGTTTTACATGTTGTCGAAAAACAGTCTTTGTCTTCGCAGTTAGCAGTGCTGTTACGCAATGATCAATGGCTGATTTTATGCGGCGTCTGTGTCACGGGTACGGTGGGCTATGTAGTGCGCGGATCTGTGGCGATTTATTACGCCAAATACTTTTTGGGTGCCAACACAGAAACAGTCGCTGCTTTTTTATCTACCGGTGTCGTCGCAGCGATTTTATCGATGGTTGCTTCAACCTGGATCACTAAATTTTATTGCAAGGTAAAACTATTCCGTTATACACAAATCGCTGTGGCCTTGATCAGCGCATTGATTTATCTGGTGGTTAAACCCGGCGATATGGTTTTGGCTTTTGTTTTGTATTTTTTATTGTCCTTTATAGTGGATTTGCATGCACCTGTATTTTGATCGGCGATTGCAGAGACAATTGATTATGGCCAGGTAAAAACTGGTAAGCGGGTCTCTGGATTTGCCTTCGGCGGTATTTCAGTTTGTCAAAAGATCGGCATGGCAGTAGCGGGCGGCCTGGTCGGTATCCTGCTGAGCTATTTTAATTACCAGGCTAATCAAGAGCAGACTCCATTCGCATTGACTGGCATTGTTTTAATGTTTTCGGTGATCCCGGGCGTGTTCCATTTCATTATGGGATTGCTGATGTTTAAGTACCGTATTAATGACGACTACTACAGCGGTGTGAAAGATGAGATGCGTACTAAAGGCTATGTAGCAGCCTGAGGTATGAAGTCGAGAGATTGTTTTGAAATGAGATCAATGTATTGACGTCAGTTGCCGATTTTTTTGTGATCGCAATGTGACTATGGGAAATAACCGTGACTGAAAAATTACACCCTTTAATCGAGCAACGTGCCGACCCGCACATCTATCAGCATACCGATGGCTATTACTATTTTACCGCCTCAGTGCCGCAATATGACCGAATAGAATTACGTCGTGCCAAATCGATTGCAGAGCTGGCAAATGCGGAGACGGTCGATGTCTGGCATAAGCCAGATACCGGCTCTTACAGCGAATTAGTCTGGGCACCAGAGCTGCATTTTAATCAGGGTGCTTGGTACGTGTATTTTGCTGCGGCACCGAGCCGCGAGATCAAAGATAAATTGTTTCAACACCGGATGTATGCTATCCGCAATACCAATAGCAATCCCTTGCAAGGTGAATGGCAATTCATGGGGCAAATTGATACTGGTATCGATAGCTTTTGCCTGGACGCGACAACGTTTACTCATCAGGGTGTGTTGTATTACGTATGGGCGCAAAAAGATCCGGCGATTGAAGGTAACTCCAATATCTATATCGCTCCAATGAAAACTCCCTGGCAACTCGGCGGGCCACCGGTCATGCTCAGTAAGCCAGAATTTGATTGGGAAATCCGCGGCTTCTGGGTCAACGAAGGACCTTCAATGTTAAAACGTCACGGCAAGATATTCATCAGCTACTCCGCTAGCGCGACGGATGAAAATTATGCGATGGGATTATTATGGGCTGACGAGAATGCCGATTTGCTAGACTCGTCGGTATGGTCCAAAGCTAAAGAACCCGTATTCCAGACCTGCTACGAGCATGGAATTTATGGCCCAGGTCATAATAGTTTTACCTATGGTGCCGATGGTGAGACTGTCATGCTGGTATATCACGCACGTACTTATACCGAGATTATCGGTGACCCGCTCTGGAATCCAGACCGCCATACTTTTGTCAAACAATTGAAGTGGGATGCGAACGGGATGCCCTTGTTTGGTCGCCCCTCAGAGCCGTAACCATGAGTGTCAAATGTAATAAAAATAATGACGGAGACTTCGGCATGAGTGATAACCGCGAGATACCTTCCGTCAGTCAAAAAGTATTTGGACAACTACCAGACGGTAGGGATGCACAGCTATTCACTTTAACCAATAGCCAAGGCATGATCGTCAAAATTACCGACTTTGGCGGCATTATCACCGAGTTGCATGTGCCGGATAAACACGGTCAGTTGGCCGACGTGGCGCTAGGCTTTGATCATCTGGCGCCGTATTGCGATGTCTCTCCTTATTTTGGTGCCTTGATCGGTCGTTTTGGTAACCGCATTGCCGATGGACGTTTCGTGCTGGATGATGTCAGTTATCAACTTCCTTGCAATGATGGCGACAATCATTTGCACGGTGGTTCAGCAGGTTTTCATAGAGTAAAGTGGGATGCCATTCCCTTTGTCCGCAATGATGCACGAGGCGAAATTGCCGCGGTTGGCCTGACTTTGAGCTACCTCAGTGTCGATGGTGAGCAAGGGTATCCCGGCAATCTTCAAGTCACCGTCACTTACACACTAACTAATGCCAACGAACTGCAAGTGCTGTATCAAGCGGAAACGGATCAGGCGACGCCAATCAATCTGACTCAACATACTTATTTTAATCTGGCAGGAATTAGTGATAGCGTAAGCGATATTCTGGGTCATGAGTTAATGATCAACGCCGATGCTTATACCCCTGTGAATAGTGCACTGATACCTACTGGTAGCTTATTGTCTGTGGCAGATACTGCATTTGATTTTCGTACGCCTAAACTCATAGGCGCGAGGATTCAAGACGAGGATCAGCAACTGGGCTATGGCAGCGGTTATGACCATAATTATGTGCTGAATAAAAGTCGATCTAAAGAGTTTAGTCAAGAATTGAGTCTGGCTGCGCGTGTGCATGAACCCGTGTCTGGACGCGTACTGGAATTGTGGACGCAAGAACCAGGCATACAGTTTTATAGCGGTAATTTTCTGGATGGTTCATTATCTGGCAAGACAGCTAATTACGGTCATCGCAGTGGTTTTTGCTTGGAGCCACAACATTATCCCGACTCACCAAATCAGACTGCTTTTCCGAATACTATTTTACGGCCAGGTGAGGAATATGAAAGTCTTTCGGTTTACCGGTTTTCGGTACAAGACTGATCATCACGGCGAGTGAGGTGACTTCAGGCGAATCGCAAAATGGACTTATTAGCGAACTCGTTAGCGTACTAGCTAACAAACTGATTAACAGCTTAACGGTGAGCAAAAAATTGATCGCATGATGCAACTTAAAATAGACGCCAAGAACATATTAGGTGAATGCGTTCTATGGTGTGAGCGTTTTCAGCGCTTGTTATGGACCGATATAGAAGGCGCATGTCTCTGGTCCTATTATCCGGCCAGCGATGAGATTTTTCAGTGGGCTATGCCAGAAAGATTAGCTTGCTTCGCTTTAACCGATGACGATGATCAATTGTTACTCGGTCTGGCCTCCCGACTCGCTTATTTTCAATTTTCGACCTCGCTGATCACACCGGTTTGCGATGTGGAATCTGACCTCCCAACGACGCGTATCAACGATGGTCGCTGCGACCGTCAGGGGCGTTTTGTGTTTGGCTGTTTTAATCAAGCACCCGATGCGGCGGCGATCGGTAGTTTTTATCGCCTCAATACCGACCTAAGCTTAGAGCGTCTGCCTTTATCCCAAGCCGCAGTGGCGAATAGTATTTGCTTTAGTCCTGATGGCGGCACCATGTATTACTGCAACTCTCCTGACAAAGTTATTCGTTGCTGCAGCTATGACCCCGTCAGCGGCGCGATTTCGGAAGACCGATTGTTTGCAGACCTGAGCGATCAGCCTGGTGAGCCGGATGGATCAACTATTGATGCTGAAGGATATTTATGGAATGCGCAATGGGGCGGACGACGTGTGGTGCGCTACTTGCCGGATGGACAGATAGATAGGGTATTAGATCTGCCAGTATCACAACCGAGTTGCGTTACTTTTGGCGGGTCGGCGTTAACTGCGCTTTACGTCAGTACGGCGCGTGTTTCACTATCTGACACTGAGTTGGCATTTCAGCCGCAAGCGGGAGGTATTTTTCATGCTGAGCTGGATGATGCTCGTGGCATCCCAGAACAACGATTTTTAGGTAGACGTTTTTAGCTAGACATTCTTAGGGCTGTGCAGCTAGTCCTGTACTTTACCGTTTTCTATCGCAGATTATCGGTTATTGATCCGGCGTACTTCGATCGCACTGTTCAAAAATACCGATTTTCATGGTCCAATGATAATAAGGCTTTCCAGCTATTTTTGTCTTGTAAGCCACATAATCATTGGACGTCGGTAAGGTGTCTTTAGTTAGGACTTACGCAAAATTGCCGCAGCTGCGTTGTAGCGCCTAGTCGTATTAAAGACTTTCGTCGTCGCTACGCCTTGCTGGGACAATTTTGCATAAGTTCTATTAGTTCTCTTGATCACTTTATCGATACCAAATCGAATATCAATACTAAATAAAAAGTGATTGGAAAGGCATCGATGAACTCCGTATTATTTCTATATCGCTACCCAGCCGGATGAGACACATTGGGCTGGCAATATAAAAATAAGGAGTACGCATGTCTGAGACAAAAAAGAAAGTCGCGCTACGCTCGGCTGAGTGGTTCGGCACCCAAGATAAAAATGGTTTTATGTATCGCAGCTGGATGAAAAATCAGGGCATACCTGATCATGAATTTCAGGGTAAGCCGATCATCGGTATTTGTAACACATGGTCAGAATTAACGCCCTGTAATGCCCATTTCCGCCAGCTGGCAGAGCATGTCAAAAAAGGGATATTGGAGGCAGGCGGTTTCCCCGTGGAATTCCCTGTCTTCTCGAATGGCGAATCCAATTTGCGTCCCACCGCGATGTTAACCCGCAATCTTGCCAGCATGGATGTAGAAGAATCTATCCGTGGCAATCCTATGGATGCGGTGGTGCTGCTGGTTGGCTGTGATAAGACGACCCCTGCTTTGCTCATGGGCGCAGCAAGTTGCGACATCCCCACCATCGTTGTAAGCGGCGGCCCTATGCTCAACGGCAAGCTTAATGGCAAGAATATTGGCTCGGGTACAGCGGTCTGGCAATTGCATGAAGCTGTCAAAGCTGGCGATATTACGATGCATCAGTTCATGGCGGCAGAGTCCGGCATGTCGCGCTCTGCAGGTACCTGCAATACCATGGGGACAGCATCGACGATGGCCTGCATGGCCGAGGCTTTAGGTACCTCGCTGCCGCATAACGCCGCGATCCCTGCGGTCGATTCACGTCGTTATGTATTGGCACACATGTCCGGCATCCGCATTGTAGAAATGGTGTGGGAGGATCTACGTTTGTCCAAAGTACTGACGCGCGCTGCATTTGAGAATGCGATCCGGGTGAATGCTGCCATCGGCGGCTCAACCAATGCCGTCATCCATTTGAAAGCCATTGCCGGACGTATCGGTGTTGATCTGGAATTAGAGGACTGGACAACGATAGGCAAGGGCACGCCAACGATTGTTGATTTATTGCCGTCGGGGCGGTTTTTGATGGAGGAGTTTTATTACGCGGGTGGTTTGCCCGGGGCGATAAGACGCTTAGGTGAAGGTAACTTACTACCGCACAAAGATGCCTTAACCGTCAACGGAAAATCTCTCTGGGACAACTGTCAAGATGCTCCGGTGTATGACGACGAAGTGATCAGGCCATTGGTAAATCCTTTGATTGCAGATGGTGGAATTTGTATTTTGCGTGGCAATCTGGCGCCACGTGGTGCTGTCTTAAAACCTTCAGCTGCATCGCCACATCTGATGCAACATCGCGGTCAGGCAGTGGTATTTGAGGATTTTGATCACTATAAAAAACGCATTGTTGACCCCGATCTTGAGGTAGATGCAAATTCAATTTTGGTGATGAAGAACTGTGGTCCTAAGGGCTATCCTGGCATGGCCGAAGTGGGCAATATGGGTTTGCCGCCGAAGCTGCTGGCCCAAGGTGTGAAAGACATGGTGCGTATTTCAGACGCCCGTATGAGCGGTACTGCATATGGCACAGTCGTATTGCACGTGGCACCGGAGGCAATGGCGGGTGGGCCTTTGGGTATCGTTCAGGATGGGGATTGGATTTCGCTCGATTGCAGCAAAGGTAGTTTGAACTTAGATATTTCTGAATCAGAAATGACAGAGCGCTTGGCAACACGTGCCACCAACCAAGTTCCTACTGCCAAGAGCGGTTATCAGAAGCTCTACATCGATCATGTATTGCAGGCTGATGAGGGTTGTGACTTTGACTTTTTGCTGGGTAGTCGTGGCTCTGCCGTACCTAAACATTCTCATTAATATTCTTTATAAGCAATCTGTATAAGCATTCTCACCAAGCATTCAAATAAAGCGTAGTTGTTATCTTTTCGCACTACGCTTTTTATCTCACTTTTCATCGCGGAACTCACATGTTACTCATTCAATTTCTTACCGAATCTACTACCGGAGCCGGCACGCGACATATTGGTATTCTGGATCAATCCAGCATTCGCGTGATTGATGGCTATTCGTCAACCTATGCGCTGGCACAGAGCGCCATCCGGCAGCAGATTGGGCTTGAGCAATTGGCTCGTTCGGCTATTGGTAATGTGGTCTATCAGTATGAGGATATTGCAAAAGCAGGTCGCATTTTGCCGCCACTAGATCATGCAGATCCGGCGCATTGCTATGTCACTGGAACGGGTTTAACCCATCTGGGCAGTGCCGATGCACGTGATGCCATGCATAAAAAAATCGGTGGCGATGTGGACACGCTGAGCGACAGTATGAAAATGTTTCGCCTTGGCGTTGAAGGTGGGAAGCCAGAGCAAGGTCAGGTTGGAGCACAACCAGAATGGTTTTATAAAGGAGACGGCTCCGTTGTCAGTGCTAGTGGACAGACATTGAACATGCCTGATTTTGCGTTGGATGGTGGAGAAGAGCCAGAGATTGCCGGTCTGTATGTAATCGGCGATGATGGCGCGCCATATCGTGTTGGTTATGCGATTGGAAATGAATTTTCAGATCATATTACCGAGCGCCAGAATTATCTCTATCTTGCGCATTCTAAATTACGCCCATGCAGTATCGGTCCTGCTTTACTGGTCGGCGAGTTGCCATCCCATGTTGCCGGAACATCTCGCATTATTGATAAAGAGGGGCAAGTACGATGGGAAAAATCCTTCGTCAGTGGCGAACAAAATATGTCCCATACGATTGCGAATTTAGAATATCACCATTTTAAATACACCTTGTTCAATCGTCCCGGCGATGTACATATTCATTTTTTTGGCACCGCTACACTGAGTTTTGCAGACAATGTCAGCGTGCAGGCAGGTGAAACTTTTGAGATCGAAGCACCGGCATTTGGCCCGGCTCTAAGAAATAAACTGGAAGTGTCAAAAACTACTTTTGCGAAAGTACATGCATTATGATGATTACAGGAAAAGCGCTGATCGGTGGTGTTAGCGTGAAGGGAAACGGTAGCGCGTTTCTGGCATTTGATCCAACAAAAAAAGAATCGATAGAGCCTGCTTTTTACGCCGTTGATGCGGCTCAAATTGATGAAGCTTGCCGTCTGTCACAAGCTGCATTTGATCCCTTCCGTGCGACTAGCGATGAACAACGTGCCCAGTTTTTAGAAACCATTGCGCAACAAATTATAGAGCTGGGTGATGTTTTAATTGTACGTGCCATGGCTGAGAGCGGTTTGCCAAGGGTGCGCTTAGAGGGCGAACGTGGCCGTACAGTGACGCAGTTAAAGCTATTTGCCGATCTGCTGCGGGAAGGTTCCTGGCGTGATGTCCGTATCGATGCAGCTTTACCCGAGCGACAACCACCGCGGCCAGATTTACGTATGCAGCTGATTGGCCTGGGGCCAGTGGCGGTATTTGCGGCCAGCAATTTTCCGTTAGCGTTCTCGGTCGCTGGTGGCGATACTGCATCGGCATTTGCTGCTGGTTGCCCCGTCGTTCTCAAGGCACATTTTGCACATCCTGGCACGTCGGAACTGGTGGCGCAGGCGATTGCTAAAGCCGTGCAATTATGTCAGTTGCCCGCTGGCGTGTTTTCAATGTTAAGCGGTATTGGTAATGAACTTGGACAAGCGCTAGTGCGTCATCCGGCGATACAGGCAGTTGGTTTTACCGGGTCGCGGCAAGGTGGCATCGCGCTGATGCAGACGGCGGCTACAAGAGTACAACCGATTCCGGTCTATGCAGAAATGAGTAGCATCAATCCGGTATTTTTATTACCCCACGCATTGGCAAACCGGGCCAATGAGATTGCTGCCGGGTTTGCTGCTGCGCTCACCATGGGAGTGGGGCAATTTTGTACTAATCCTGGTTTGGTGTTGGGAATTGAGGGCACAGATTTTGATCACTTTGCAGCGCAGGCTGCACAGACATTGGCAACAGCTCAATCCAGCACCATGCTGACCCCGGGCATCGCATCCAATTATCAGACTGGTGTCGCCAATATGGCGCAGCAAGCCGACGTTACTACGGTAATTAATACGCCGATTGAGCAGGGCAAGGGTGGTCCAGCTTTGTTCACCACCAGTGGTAAAGTGTTTCTGGAACGAGCTGAATTGCATCACGAGATTTTTGGCCCTGCTTCGATATTCGTCGCTTGTAAAGATGCAGATGAAATACGTCAGGTCGCTGAGAGCCTGGAAGGGCAATTAACTGCCACCTTGCAAATGGATGAGGCAGATACAATCGTCGCCGCCCAGTTATTGCCGGTACTTGAGCGCAAAGTAGGGCGTATTTTAGTCAATGGGTTCCCGACTGGAGTAGAGGTAGTGTCGTCTATGGTGCATGGTGGCCCATTCCCGGCAACTTCGGACGGTCGCAGTACTTCTGTCGGTACCGCCGCGATCCATCGATTTTTAAGGCCAGTGTCGTATCAAAATATGCCGCAAACTCTATTGCCGCAAGCTTTACAGGAGGATAATCCTCTTGGAATCTGGCGTCGTCGTGACGGTGCGCTGACCAGGCAGTGAATGTAATCAGTGGGCGCATACAATGAGCAGAAAAAAGTAACTATAAAGTACGCTCACTAACAAAAAAAGTACGCTCAATAACAAAAAAATAGGAGACAAAATGAGTCAGTTAGCCAAATTCGGCAGCCTTGAAGGCAAGCGTATTTTCGTTACTGGTGGCGGCAGTGGTATTGGTGAGGAGATCGTCGCGGCCTTTGCAGCGCAGGGTGCGCAGGTCGCATTTGTCGATATCGCCGAAGAGGCTAGCCGGGCGCTTTGCAGTCGCATCGCAGCCGCCAGCGATCTTGAGCCATTATTTAGTCATTGTGATATCACCGATATCCCAGCTTTGCAAAAAGTGATGGCCGCATTCGCAGCCGAAATTGGAGATTTTGATGTTCTGGTCAATAACGCAGCCAACGATCAGCGTCATGAAACCGAAAATGTCACGCTGGACTATTGGAATGAGCGCATCGCCATTAATCAGCGCCCGATGTTTTTTACCTGCCAGTCCGTACTGCCAGGTATGAAGCGTAAAGGCGGCGGGTCTATTATTAATATCAGCTCCATCTCCTGGCATATCAAAGGCGCTGGCTATCCGGTATATGCCACCTCAAAAGCAGCCGTCGTCGGGCTTACTCGCGGTTTGGCACGTGATCTTGGGTCGCATGGTATCAGGGTGAATACTGTGACGCCCGGATGGGTCATGACACAACGTCAAATCGATTTGTGGGTGGACGATGCTGCAGAAATTGAGATCAAAAGAAATCAATGTTTGCCTGGAAAATTAATGCCGCAGCATATCGCGTCCATGGTGCTATTTTTAGCGGCGGATGATAGTGCTATGTGTACCTCACAAGAATTTATTGTCGATGCCGGCTGGGTGTGATTTGAATGCGGCTGAACTATATTCAATGTGGTTTGCCGGTTAGTTCGTAAGTTAGTCAGTGATTTGAGGTCTTCATGATATCTAGTTTATTCCGCACCCTTGTCGCTCTATGTGGTTTTGTGTTGATGTTGCATGTCCATGCACAGCAAATCCAGCCATCACAACCAATTCCGCAAGTCAGCGTGCATGATCCGGTGATGGCGAAAGAGGGCGACACCTATTACGTATTTAGTACCGGGCCTGGCATTACATTTTATAGCTCATCGAATATGAAGGACTGGCAGCTGGAAGGGCGTGTTTTTGCAGATGCACCGACTTGGGCGCGTGCTGTTGCGCCGGAGTTTAATGACCATATTTGGGCACCGGATATTCAGTTTCATCATGGTCAATATTATTTATATTATTCAGTATCCGGCTTTGGTAAGAATGCATCTGGTATCGGCGTCACGACAAATAAAACCTTGAATCCGCGTTCGCCAAATTACCATTGGGAAGATCAGGGTATGGTGCTGCAATCTGTGCCGGGTCGGGATGAGTGGAATGCGATTGATCCGAATATCATCACCGATAGTAAAGGAGCCGGATGGATGGCTTTTGGTTCATTTTGGAGCGGTATTAAACTAGTGAAGCTCAATGACAACTGGACTCAATTAGCACAGCCGCAAGAATGGCGTTCTATCGCTCAACGCGAGCAACCAGCCTTGGGAGTAAACCAATCTGCCCCTCCGGCAGAAATAGAGGCACCTTTCATCTTTAAAAAAGGTGGTTATTATTATTTGTTCGTTTCTTGGGGTTTGTGTTGCCGTGGCGCGGACAGCACCTACCATTTAATGGTGGGACGCTCTACCGAAGTGAGCGGACCCTATCTCGATAAAGCCGGTAAAGACTTGGCGAAAGGTGGCGGTTCTTTGCTGTTAAAAGGGACACCGGCATGGACGGGCGTTGGACACAACAGCGCTTATCAGTTTGATGGCAAAGACTATCTCGTACTGCATGCCTACGAGACCGCTGACAAGTACCTGCAAAAGCTAAAAATTATGGAAATGAGCTGGGATGCGGAAGGCTGGCCAGTGGTTAATCCGCAGGATTTAGATCGCTATCAAAGTCGCTTGTTACCAGCTAAAAAATAGGTTTTTTCTTTACATGCTGGTGATGCTTTTCTCGTATGTGTAAGTTGGCGCTCCAATCTGTCTAATTTAGAAAATCACAAATGATCTATCAAGCACATGACTCACGGTACGGTACGATGGCATATCGCCGTAGCGGTCGCAGTGGACTGAAGTTGCCATCGATATCACTAGGTTTGTGGCAAAATTTTGGCGACATTAATCCGATTGAAACCCAAAGAGCGATGTTGCGTCGTGCCTTTGATCGTGGTGTTACGCACTTCGATCTGGCAAATAATTACGGCCCACCTTTTGGTGCTGCAGAACGCAATTTTGGCCGGCTGTTTGCCGAGGACTTTAAATCGCATCGTGACGAACTAGTCATTTCAACCAAGGCTGGCTGGGATATGTGGCCGGGTCCCTACGGTGGTATGAACGGATCGAAAAAACATTTGGTCGCCAGTCTTGATCAAAGCTTACAGCGCATGGGTTTGGACTATGTGGATATTTTTTATAGTCATCGCCCTGATCCCCATACCCCGATCGAAGAAACCATGGGCGCATTGGCACAGATGGTGCGCCAAGGTAAAGCTCTGTACATAGGCATCTCCAATTACGGTCCTGCTCTGACACAAAAAGCAGCAGATTGTCTGCGTGCAGAAGGGATGCCGTTGACGATCAGTCAGCCTAATTACAGCTTGCTAGATCGATGGATAGAGCCGGAGTTGCTGGCAAAGAATACAGAGAACGGAGTTGGCACGATCGTGTTTTCTCCACTACAGCAAGGCTTTCTGACGGACAGATATTTGAAAGAAATTCCTACTGATTCGCGTGCCTCACGCTTGGACTGGGTGCGTAACGGTCTCAATTCTGAGGTATTAGCCCGTATCAAGGCACTCAACCAGATTGCGTTGGAGCGAGGCCAGAGCCTGGCACAAATGGCATTAGCCTGGACCTTGCGTGATGATCGCATTACTTCAACTCTGATTGGTGCCCGCACAGTGGCACAGCTAGACGACAGCCTAGATGCGCTGAATCACTTGCACTTCACGACGGAAGAAATACAGCATATTGATGTCATTAGTCAAAGCGACCCAGATGTTTTTTCTATGCCGGCTAAAGCGACGGGACAGGATTTAGTCGATAACCCTGATTTCAGAGCTTAAGCAAGCTATTTTTATTCGTTAAAAATAGCGTGGCTCAAACCTAAGTAAGACAGCTCGTGGATAAAGAGATGCCGCCAAAATCAATGCTGTATCATTTTCAAGATTAATGACACGATGATTTCAAAGATGGATAAGCTCAATCCCAACTGGTTCTTAAAAGCACGTTTAAAAACCCGGCAACTTTTACTCTTAATCGCTCTGGATGAACACCGCAATATCCACCGCGCTTCTGATGCATTACATATGACGCAACCAGCGGCGTCCAAACAATTAAAAGACCTGGAAGAAATGCTGGATGTGCGTCTGTTTGAGCGCCTGCCACGCGGTATGGAGCCGACGATTTACGGTGAGACCATGATCCGTCATGCTCGTATGGCACTGACTAATTTGTCGTTAGCACATGACGATATTGTGGCACTGCGTTCCGGTCTGGTTGGGCAAGTTGAAGTGGGTGTCATCATGACGCCAGGTATGGCACTGCTGCCACGTGCGATTGCCCGCATCAAGCAACAAGCACCGCTGTTGCGCATAGGCGTGCACATGGATCAAAGTAATATTTTGTTAGACCGACTGCAAAATGGCTCACTCGATTTTATGATTGGTCGCATTCTGGAGAAAGAAAACGGTTCTAGCCTGATCTATGAAGAACTCACAGAAGAACCCGCTTGCGCCGTCGTTCGCAACGAGCATCCGTTGTTAACACATAAAAATTTGCAGCTTAAAGACATCGCTACTAAACCCTGGATATTACCGCCTCAAGGCAGCATCTTGCGCCACCGCTTTGACATGATGTTCCGTCGGGCAGGCTTGCTGCCACCGGTTGATGTGGTGGATACCACGGCGCTATTGCTGATCACCGCACTCTTACAGCAAACCGATTCTTTGCATGTCATGCCTATCGAAGTCGCACGGTATTACGCCTCTTTAAATGTACTAAGTATTTTGCCGATCGAGCTCCCATGTGCGATGGATGCCTTTGGGATTATCCGGCAACAAGAGCGCTTAATGTCACCCGGCGCAGAGCTACTTTTAAACGCAGTAAGGACTGAAGCCCTGGCTTTGTATTGATAGTGTTTCTTCGCGTTAAGGTACTTTGAGTCTTGTTTGTTAGAGCTCCGTTTGCAGGTTCAATTACCTGTTTCGTTCATGCTGGTATGGCGCGATGGCCGGATTAAATGGCACTTTTAGACATCTGGATGAATGCTTGTTTAACGGAGGTATAAATATATACTCCATACAGGTATATATTATTGTCCAGGTAATTATTGGTCTATAAGTGATATTTTTATTATTTTATGGGGAGTATATTGGTTTTTCTGTAAATAATCGTCCGGAAAACGAACGTCTGCAAAGGGCGATTGATCCAAGCAGTCCAGAAGTGATCGGTACGAAGAAACCATTTGTGCTTCGATGCCGTGGATGTCAAAAATACTAAATGTACTTATTGCCAAATCGGGCTTTGAAACAGGATTGCTATCAATTATTTGGATTTGATTAATGGCAAAAGTGGCTTTACGTCAGCTATCTTCTTCTCTATTATCAGGACGCGCTGATCAATGGCGTGAGACTGCTTTTGCTCAACTACTTGCATAGCGACTTCGCGTGGGCGTGGTGGTAGTTGAGGAGGGCGAGGGAAAAATGACACATTATTCCAATCAGCGGTAGATTTATATGGCGATTTCAAGGAAATCAGATGGATGCTGCGCTTGCTTTTTCAAGTATCAAGTGATTTGATTTCTTCCGCACCCATCTGTATAGAAAGCCGGATATCATTAAAGAGAGCATACTTTCAAAGCCAGCAGACATAGGTTTTTTCCATACGTGAGCTATTTCTAGTGTACTAAGACGATTTTTAATAAGACCGAGTAATTTTGGTGGTTTTTAACTGGTACGAACGGATTGCCAGGATAGGCGGATGATCTGCCAAGCTAGGCAAATCTTTCACTTT
The DNA here is from genome assembly GCF_040544435.1 of Undibacterium sp. GrIS 1.2. Lineage (NCBI taxonomy): Bacteria > Pseudomonadati > Pseudomonadota > Betaproteobacteria > Burkholderiales > Oxalobacteraceae > Undibacterium > Undibacterium sp. GrIS 1.2. Next base: position 177,590 of record NZ_JBEONP010000001.1, on the reverse strand, counting down.
ATTTGAATCAGGTGACTCAGAAATGCATCCTATATCTCCGCAATCTTCTCGAATTGCCTCCTGCGGCTGTGGGCAGTTGCAAGCGCATGTCGCCAGCGAACCCTTGGGCGTATCTGTGTGCCACTGTCTGGCGTGTCAGCGCCGCACTGGCAGCGTGTTCGCTGCGCAAGCACGGTTTGCAAAAGAGGCGGTCACGGTCGTTGGTGCAAGCACAGAATATGTTCGTATCGGAGACGAAGGAACGAAATGCACATTCAGGTTCTGCCCGGTCTGCGGTGCGACCGTGTACTACACCTTAGATGCCTACCCTGAGGCGGTCGCAATACCTGTAGGCGCTTTTGCTGAACCCTCTTTTCCGGGACCCAGCGTTTCAGTGTATGAAGAACGTATGCACCTCTGGGTCCATATGCCAAGCAACATTAAGCATATAGGATGAGATCCAAAACCTGACGACGCACCTGTTATTGCAATGTGGGTACTGCGCACAAAGTAAGACTTTGCTCCTGCGTACCTAAGCATTTTGGCTACTTGGGAAAATACCACATTGATCAATCGAGCGATATGCGGTGATAAAACGAATTTGCCACCCACACACCGCGTCACTTTCAGACTGAAATTCGGACCTAAATCACGCGTATAACTATCCGCAGTTAAGAAGATTTGTCGTTAACTATTTTACTTAAAAGTTCAGGCGGAATTGGTTGTCCATGCTCACTTAAATGGCGCACGGTCTCATGTAATAAATGTAGACGTGTAATTTTCAAAACGACCCAGGCAATGATACTGACGATCGGAATAAGCAGAGCTGTGATTGGAATAAGTATGGGTGACAGGTCGCTGAATGAATTCATTTCTTTATTTTCCTGAAAAAAGGCCTTACTAAGTAAATCAATAAAAACCTCAAGTAGCTATCAATTTGCCGTCATGGTGTATCGGCCGCTAGTTGGGTAAGTTTGACGAGATAAACAACTAAATTTAATATCAATCTTCCAACATTAGCTTAGCAGCAATTGATATCTAAAGGTAAAATCAAAGTCGAATCTAATCAAAACTTTTTGAATAGAGCAACGCTGAAAGAAAAAACGCCAGACGTTTTTTGAAGAGATTAACGCTAATTACTCCTCAGCTTACGATAAATTAGTATCCACCATCGTCATGGTAATTCTCGTCATTTATAGTGGGAAATTAAGCGTTTCTTCACATTAAATAGAATACTTAATGAGCCGGATGGTGCTCTACTTGTATTCAGCGTCTACTACTGCGTCTTTGGTGATCAACTATCGATGGACGCCGCGATCCTACGCAAGAACTTCGGGATGTTTGATGCAACATGCAAATCTATGGGCTAAGTCCAAGTTAAAGTTGTACCGCTCATAAATTGTGGCATCCCGCTGAAATACGCTGAAGCGTTGGCTAATGACGACAGAGACGACTATGAGGCTACAAATGAAATTGATTTATATTTTTCTTCTGGTCGGGCTCGCACATCTTTCAGTATGGGCAGTACCACCAGAATTTCCTAAAGACGTTACTGTCTTTCTAGCTGAGCGTGAATCTTGCGATCATTGGCGCGGCGAGCCAGGTTATGACAATGAACGGCAAGCCGATATTGATTGGTACATTTGTCAGTCTTGCTCAGGTACCGACGAAAAGCTTGCAGGTCTTATGAAGAAATATCGTAGAAATAAATTGGTTATGGGAAAACTTGGCGAACTTGAGGCCCAGGTTGAGTCAAAAGATAAGGCTGCTGCCAAACGATTTTGTAGCGGCACCAGAAAGCCAAAATCGGACGAGTAGTGGTGGTTAAAAGCTTAGGAGACATAAACTACAACTTTCATCGGAAATTTACATGATTTCCCTTTGTCGAAAATAGATTCTTTTAAAACCAAAGACTTGGAGTGCGGATGATTGAGTGTGTTCAACTATCTTTTTTTGTTGTGAAGTTTTTCTGTGTATCCGGATAGGGAGACAAAAGACTTTTCAATGGCAAGCGGTTTCGTTACATTTAGTCTTTAATCATCAACAACGAATGGACAATTTCGCCTACGAACTGTCGTGCGGCCTTTTGTGATGGGAATATTCGAATGAGCATCACCAATTATCAAGGACTAAGAATCTTTCTGCGACCAGGAGAAGTACTCAACACCTATGATTTCACAGTCGAAAACCTCGGAGATGCGTCCTTGTGGAATTTGCGTTTAGATATTTATGAAATAGTTGGACCAAGTAGATTCGGACTGGATGATACGCATATGAAACCAGTATTATCAAAATACAAAACTGCTGAAATTAATTATTTACCTCCTGGCGCATCGACTTCCATAATGCAGCAAAAGTGGAGTAGCACTACCCGATACATTGCTCCACAACCACCCCAAATTTACGGTACGTTCACGACAAAGCAGGATGGTGGTGAGTTCTTGGGTTTGCGAGCGGACTTTGTCATTGCAGAAGGAGTCCCAGTACAATCGCGGGTGTTTGAAATATTGACGCCTAAAAAGCACAATGTTTCGAGGTCATACAAAATAGGACAGAAAATTGGGGCTGGAATTCGCAAGTGGTTCAAAGACTAGATTCTTTGGGTTACGTGCAAGCCATACTCTGCTGTTGGTGAATAGTTTGGCTACTATTGCGAGATGGGGGTAGGAGAAAGAAGTGCTCATGAACTCTTGCAAATCACAAAGCTGGTGTGAGTTTTAATTTAGCTAAAAAATGAAAATAGAGCTATACGTCGAACGAAAATAGGGTCCGTTTTAACAACGGACCCTATTTTTTTAAATCATAAATTGCTTTGGCATTAGATTCAAATAGTTAGTCCAGCTTTATGCCCGAACCCACACATTGAATTGCGCCAATAATTGTCGAATTACCCGCAAGCCCCTACATATCCGCATGAAACGCAACGACTGCACCCATCGATTTTTTGCAGCGCGTATGCGCCACAGTCGGGACATTTTTTTCCAGTGGCGACATAGTTGATCGGTGCTGATTCACCTTCATAGGCAAGGTCGTCCATGCCGTAGGCCAGGCTTTTATTACGGAACTGTTCGGCCAGCACTGTGACGGGAATCTGATTGCCAGCGGCGTCGATAAAGCCGCGTTTGATCAAGATGCGTTGTAGTGAATAGCCGATTGCTGCTACTTCTGATTCGTGGAACAGCGGCGCTTGTGTGCCGTCTTCTTTGGTGATGGTGCCACAGCGAACCGTACCTTTATCCCAGACAACTTCACGCATATCCGCCAATGCTTTTGCGATGGAGCCGCCGGAGCGGGCTGCCATGGATAGCAGGCGCATGCTGGCGGATATCCATTGCTGACCGTCGTTCTTTTGACCTGCTGGCATGAAGAATTCAAATGGACGTTCGATGGTGACCCGCTCACCACCAATCATGCCTTGCAGGTGGATAAAGCTGACTGTCAGGTAGACGGTTTTTTTACCTTCATAAGTCATGTATTGCACTTTGGATGTGACCGATTCAAGATCGCCGAATGGACGACCATCGAACTGTTTGCGTAGCAAATCATCGTCTGGAATTGCTGCTACTTGCGGTGCTGCCGGTTCTGTTGAGACCGATAAAACGCTGCCTAAAATACTGTTGGGACGATAAGTAGCAAGACCTTTTAGTCCTGCGCGCCAGGCATCCATATACAAATTTTGAAAATCTTCATACGGATAATCTGCTGGTACATTCACCGTTTTGGAGATCGATGAGTCGATAAATGGTTGCACCACTTGCAGCATCTTCATATGGTCGGTTGCTGACATATTGAGCGCGGTCACAAACTGCTCTGGTAATTTGCTATCGTCGCTGACATCATTGCCTAAGTGACGATACATACGCCAGGCGTGGTCGGCGACTTCATAGATTTTGCTCTCACCATCTGCCATGCGTTTTTTACGGTTATAAACCCAAGAGAATGCTGGCTCAATTCCGTTGGATGCATTGTCGGCAAAGGCTAAAGTAATAGTGCCTGTTGGCGCAATCGATAGCAGGTGAGAATTACGCAGACCATTTTTTGCGATGATGGTGCGCAGGTTTTTTGGCAGGCGTTTAGCGAATAAACCAGATAGATATTTGTCGTTATCAAATAGCGGGAACATGCCTTTTTCTTTGGCAAGTTCTGCCGATGCCAGATAGGCTGCATCACGCATCACTTCAGAAATTTTTTGTGCGACCGTACGACCTTCATCAGAATCGTAACGCAGGCCCATCATCACCAGCGTACTGCCAACTCCTAAATAGCCAAGGCCGATGCGGCGCTTGGATTGTGCCTCTGCCTGTTGTTGCGGTAGCGGCCAGGCGGTCGCCTCAAGTACGTTATCCAGCATACGGATAGCGATGCTGACGACGGATTTAAATTTGTCGTAGTCAAAGCTGACTGCATCAGTAAAAGGTGCCGCCACAAATTTAGTCAGGTTGATTGAACCCAGGCAGCAGCAACCATAGTCTGGCAGCGGCTGTTCTGCACAAGGATTAGTTGCTTCAATCTTCTCGCAATAGTACAGATTATTTTCTGTATTCATCCGTGATAAAAATAGTATCCCTGGCTCTGCATGATCGTAAGTAGAGCGCATCACTTCATCCCACAAGGCGCGGGCGCGTAAGGTCTGGTAGACCCAGATGCCGTCTTCGCGCTGGTAAGCACCAGCTTGTTTTTTTTCTTCGCCGGGTTCGGCTTTATGTACTAAACAGTAGTCGCTGTCTTTGGCAACGGCCTCCATAAATTCATCTGTGACACCAATGGAGATATTGAAATTAGTTAAGCCGCCTTTATCCTTGGAGCGGATAAATTCCAGAATGTCGGGATGATCTCCACGTAACACGCCCATCTGCGCACCACGGCGTGCACCGGCGGATTCTACTGTGGAGCAAGAGGCATTGAACACCTGCATAAACGACACCGGCCCCGACGCGCGCGAACGGGTGCCACGTACCAATGCATCTTTTGGACGTATCGTTGAGAAATCATAACCAACGCCGCCACCGCGACGCATGGTTTCTGCTGCGTCTGATAAGGCGGTATAAATGCCGGGCTTGCCGTTGGTGGTGCTAGATACGGAATCGCCGACTGGTTGTACGAAGCAATTGATCAATGTGGCATGCAAATCCATACCCGCAGCGGAGTTAATGCGGCCAGCAGGCACAAAGCCATTTTGCTGCGCCCATAAGAATTTTTCTTCATAGTAGCCATGGAAATCTGCGCCTTCAACTACGGCAAGTGCTTTGGCTACACGTTGTTGTACCTCAAGAATTGTGGCCTCATCACCTTTGGCATATTTTTCTAGCAATACATCTAAGGAGATTTCTTGCGGTGGCATTTCTGTAATACCGAGTATTTTGTCGTTGGCGTTCATTTGATTGCTAATCCGTTCGTTGATGGCGATAACCGATGGTTTGATTATTGAGGAGGTAATTGTCTGGACGATAAGAAAATTCCTTATCGTCTGGTAAATCGTTATAAATAGCTGAAAATACGCTTGAGCGTAGTATGGCGTTATAGCGCCTTGATAAAGAGCCTTAGCTCAATTATAGACCTCAGAAAAACTTTCGCTTTATACAGTGGTCGCAATGATCGATGAGGTGCAACGTGGCAAAGCTAGTATTGTGAACATAGCCACAGAGGGTTTAGCTAATGTTGATAAAATTTTCTAGCATCGTCATGGTTCTATTAGTCGCACCCTGATGCTGCATGAAAAAAGCATGGGCGTTTTGTCCCATTCTGTTGAGAGTATTGGGTTGATCTAATAATGCCCAAGCTTGTTGAAATAAATCTTCAGAATTTGCTACACGTTGCGCTGCTTTTGCGGCGATGGCCTGTTCGGTAATTTCTGAAAAATTAAAAGTGTATGGACCTGTTAGCACGGGTTTTGCCATGGCGCAGGCTTCAATTAAATTGTGGCCACCTAGATTGACCAGGCTACCGCCAACAAAGGCCAGATCACAAGCGGCGTAATACATATACATTTCACCCATACTATCGCCTAGCACTACATCCACTGAGGCGGATAAGGGATTTTCTTGAATCGTTAAATCCATGCTGGACCGGCGGACAAAACTAAGACCATGCTGCGTCAGCATGGTGCCGACCTGATCAAAACGTTGCGGGTGGCGTGGCGTGATCACGAGTAAGGTATTGGATTTGTCGCGTCGTCTATTGGCGACGAAGGCTTTGAGTAAGAGTTCTTCCTCACCATCACGGGTGCTCGCACAGAGAAAAATTTGGCGGTCGCCTAGCCAATGACGCAATCTCGCACCATTCTCGGCCATATGATCTGGCGGCGTCACATCAAATTTCATATTGCCGGTAACAGATAAATTACTTACTCCCAGCATTTTTAAACGTGCTGCATCTGGCCCTGATTGCGCGGCAACGCAAGTAATAGCTTGTGCCGCTGGCAAAATCAGAGAAGAGAGTTTTAAAGCTTTCTTCAAGGATTTTTCTGAAAGCCGCGCATTGACTAGCGCAACTGGTACGCCAGCTTGCTTGCATTGGGCGACCAGATTCGGCCAGACTTCGGTCTCTATCAATGCGCATAGAGAAGGGGAGTAGTGCTTTAAGAATCGCTGGACGATAAAACTAATGTCATACGGCACAAACACTTGCGTAATCCGGTCGGCAATATCGGCAAACAAAATCGCGCCGGTGGCACGACCTGTTGGCGTCATATGACTGAGAATAAGATGATGTTGTGGGTAATGTCGTAGCAAAGCACGCACTAATGGTTCTGCGGCACGAGTTTCGCCAGCAGATACCGCGTGTACCCAGATTGTTTTTTGATGACGATAGCTGGAATAAAACCCGAGACGTTCAGCAATATGCTGGCGATAACCAGGCTCTTGGCGGCCTCTTACCCAGAGTCGTAATAAGACGATCGGAAGAGATAAACACCAGACAAAAGAATATAAAAGACGCATAGCAGCAGGGTATCAGTTTCGGCGAAAATTGACCAACACAATGCCGACTAACACCAGTATTGCACCCAGCACAAAGCGCGGACTAATAGGGTCATCTAATAACAGCACGCCAGCCGCTACGCCAAATAGCGGAGTTAAAAATGAGAACACCGACAAACGAGATGCCAGATAGCGGCGCAACAGCCAAAACCAGGTTAGATAGCTGGCAAAAGCGATACTAATGGTTTGAAAAAAGAGGTTTAGCCAGATGCTGATCCCCCAGTCTTGCGGGTAGAATTTCTCCGCCTGAAACTCACCTTTAAGCGCAGAGAACAGTAGCAGTAGGACTGCCGCTCCCAACAACTGATATAGCAACGTTGTAGTCGGTTGCGCCTCTGATAGCTTAGAGCGACGGATCGCTACCGTAGTTGCCGCCCACAAGATGCCGCCAGCGATACCGAAAGCATCACCGATCAACATATCGTTCAGCGCATGCGAGTTAGTTTGAAATGCCGCAGAAAACGCGATCGCAACACCCGCAAACGCAGATATGATCCCTAGCCATTGGCTAGCCTGCATACGTTCCGAGGGAATCAGCCAGTGCAAACCAATCACAGTAAAAATCGGTGCAGTATATAAAAAAACTGACATATGAGAGGCTGAGGTGTAATTCAAACCTATCGAGATACACATAAACTCAGCGGCAAACAAACTGCCCGCCAGCATCCCCGGTAAAAAACTACCATCGCGTACAGAAAATGGAATTCGCCTTACCAGAATGAGGCAAAGAACCAATACTGCCGCCAGGCCAGAACGCAAGCCTAATTGCATGCTGGGACTGATAATGGGGACAGCGATTTTCACCGCTACTTGCTGTAAGCCCCAGCAAATGCAGAGCAATATCATGGTGGCGACGGCAAAGCCATCAAGATTTTTACGGTTGGATGTCATCAGGAGCGAGGAGGAATGTCCTCGTTTGGAATAATAGTGATGCTGGAATATACCTTAAAACTATATCCTGCTTGGGATTCGAGTGGCACTCTTATTGCATAATTTGCCGATGGACGGATCAGCTACGTTTTATCCGGAGAGTAGCTTGTATTGAGATTAACTGTATTTAATATCGATCAACGGTGACATTTTTGTTCATTAAGCCCCATAGCCTGGCAATACTGGTGTGGCGATTCGCTTGAATTAACTGACGTTTTCGCCAGACATGCGGCAACCCCTTGATGGCATCGAATTTCGCTTTACGGATAACTTTACCTTTGCCGTGCCTTGCAAAATAAAGAATGCTGGCCAGATTAAGTAGCAAATGTAGTGGTAGTAAAAGCCAAAACAAGACGCCGGGCATATTCTTGACAAAGGTCCATACCAGATTGCGATGACCGTGATAAATAGAGAAGTCGCTGCGTTTTCCCGTCAGCGCTGAGCCGACATGGTTCGCAACTGAATCAGGCACGTATAGACATCGATGGCCGAGCAACTGGTAGCGAAAACCAAGATCTACGTCTTCCATATAGCAAAAATAGTCTTCGTCAAATCCTCCGATTTGATCGAATATGTCGCGTCGATATAAGCCTGCGGCGGCACAAGTCGAAAAAATTTCTTTTGGCTCTAACATCGTTGCTTGCAATACTTTGCCATGAGCTTCGCGCCATGCCAGCCCGCTCATATGATAAGTATCACCAACACCATCAAGTAAAGTCTTTGAATTGGCATCCATCAGACGACTGCCAAATATCGCAAACTGCGGATTACCGATTGCAGCACTGACCAATGCTTGCAACCAGTTTGGCTCAGGGAAAGCATCAGGATTAAGCAAAGCAATCCAGGTACTTTCTTTACTGGCTAAGCTGACTGCCAGATTATTTCCCGCTGCAAATCCTAAATTACTACCTGCATCAATCACACGTATCTGCGGGAATCGCGTTGCAGCGGCTTGCCCCGATCCATCTGTGCTGGCGTTATCGATCACGATCACTTCATGTGGCGCGTAAGTCTGCACAAGCAAATCACTGAGGCAGCGAAGCAATAAATCACCACCGTTCCAATTAACAATGATGACGGTGACCTTTGGATTATTGGGTATCAGAATATCTTGCATGCGTTGGGGTTCGATGAATCGCCTTGTTGATATTGTCTTAGTCGGTAATGACAGGAGATAATAGTTTTTGAATCGCTTCTTGTACCTCTATCACACTAGCTGGTGCACCCTGATCCCCAAGATTAATAATCTTATCTGACCAATTTCCCTCGGTTTTCCAACGAGGAGAATCACAATAAATTTCTATGGTTGGTGTCTCGTAAGCTGCTGCGATGTGAGTTAAGCCAGTATCAACACCGATGGCGATACGTGCAGCCTGTGCCAGGACGGTGGCATCTTGCATAGAGAGTTTTGGTAAGGTAATCGCGTCGGGTATGCGCGATGCCATTTGCTCAGCCTCGGCTTTTTCAGCGGTGCTGCCCCAAGGCAGCAGAATTGCTAAGTCGCTAGATTGTAAGCTTGCCGCGAGTTGAACCCAATGATCTTGCGGCCATTTTTTGGACGCTCCAGCGGTACCGTGAAAGAACACCGCATAAGGTTTGGAGGGCATCCATGCCGGACGCGGCTGAGATTCTGTATAGAGTTTATTGAGGCCAAAACAGGCAGGCGTATCCACTGTATATCCACCGGCATAAGCCGCGACTAAACGACCACGTAAGACAGCGTGTGTATGACGGTCGACAGCTACGCTGTCTGTATGAAAAATCCTTGAAATACCTTCGTAGCCCGAACCCTCTGTGCCATTGGCTAAGCCTATTTTTTTGCCAGTTGACGTGATACGTGCCATACCCATGATGATGCCGGTCTTGAGCAAACCTTGCGTGTCGAGCACGAGGTCGTATTCTTGTTCGCGTAGTTGGGTGAAAAAATGTTTAATTTCTTGCCTTGTCTGGCTGGTGAATAAGCTTTTGCGCCAGCGTCGTAATGCGAAGGCGAATATCTGCCGCACGCCGGGATTGAGTTTCACCAGATGTACATAGGCTTCTTCTACCACCCAATCAATTTGTGCTTCGGGAAAGTGGCGCAGCAGGTCGTTCACAATCGGCATATTGTGCAGTACATCGCCTAGCGAAGAGACGCGGATGAGGAGGATTTTCACGAAACGAATTTACTTACTTAATAGATGACAGATGATAGATGACTAGGCTGAGTTGATATGACTTAGTGTGAATTTGAGTGAGATTCCGTGAGCTAGGTTTGATGGAAATTTACACCACTACATCGCATCGATTTTCTGCTTGAAGTTCGCTGACTGTTCGCTTGTAATTCGCTTGTAATTCGCTTTTTATTCACATATTCCCCCTATTTTTTATAAAAAACCCTTTATTGTCCAGGTATTCTCTGGACAATAAAATATACAGGTTGGAGTATATCTTTTGGCTATTGCAAATCTCTGTTGTAGTTACTTTAAATTACGCTGGATTTTTAGGATCTACGCAAAACTTATGTAAATCCTATTTTCATCCAAAATTTTTATTTAATACGGTAATTGTGCATCAGGTTTTACTGCCAGTACTGCTTGTTTCAGCGCGGCTTGAATACGTGCCAAAGCTGCCGGATTCTCTGCCTCAAACCGCATCACGATGACGGGGGTTGTGTTGGACGAGCGGGCCAGACCAAAACCATCTGGGTACTCTACGCGCAAGCCGTCAATCGTAATAATTTCATCAGCGCCTGGGAAATCGGCATTCTTTTGCATTTGCGCGATGATGGCAAAGTTCTCACCTTCTTCGAGTTGTAATTGTAATTCTGGCGTGCTGTCCGATTGTGGCAAACTATTTAATGTTGCAGTCATATCGCTGACTTTGCTGAGAATTTCCAACAAACGCGCACCAGCGTACATGCCGTCATCAAAACCATACCAGCGGTCTTTAAAGAAAACGTGCCCACTCATTTCGCCGCCGAGTGGTGATCCGGTTTCGCGTAGTTTTGCTTTGACCAATGAATGACCGGTTTTCCACATTAGCGGTACACCACCACGGGCTTTGACCCAGGCGGAAATATGCCTGGTACATTTAACGTCATACAAAATTTGTGCGCCGGGATTGCGGGTCAATACGTCTTCTGCGAACAGCATTAACTGACGATCAGGGTAAATAATTTGTCCGTCTTTGGTGACGACGCCAAGACGATCGCCGTCGCCGTCATATGCCAGACCGATTTCCGCATCGCCGCTTTGCAAAGCACGTATCAAATCTTGCAGATTCTCCGGGTGTGCCGGATCAGGGTGATGATTAGGGAAGTTACCATCGACTTCACAAAATAATTCAGTGACTTCACATCCCATGCCACGATACAGATCGCCTGCAAAAGCACCAGCCACGCCGTTACCGCAATCAATCACGATCTTGATCGGACGCGCTAGTTTGACATCGCTGATGATGCGTTCTAAGTAAGCCGCTTTAATGTCATGTGTTTTATAACTGCCGCTACCTTGCCTGAAATCTTTATTGACAATCGCTTGATACAGTGACTGGATCGCATCGCCATAAATCGCTTCGCCTGCCAGCACCATTTTGAAGCCATTGTAGTCCGGTGGATTGTGGCTGCCGGTGACCATAATGCCGGATGCTGCGCCCAAGGTATTGGTGCCGAAATACACCATCGGCGTGGCGACGATGCCAAGATCAATCACGTTGACACCGGTAGCTTGCAGGCCGCTGGCAAGTGCTTTAATTAAATCAGGCCCGGACAAACGCCCATCACGACCAATCACAACGGTTTGTTCACCTTTGGCAAGCGCCGCGCTGCCGAAGGCCTGGCCAATTAAGTAAGCGACATCGGCATCCAAGGTTTTATCAATAATACCGCGAATGTCGTAGGCTTTAAAAATGCTGGGGGAGAGTAGGGACATGTGGCTTCCTATTTATTGAGTCAATTAATTAGTGATATCTGTTACGTTAGTGATATTAGCTGTGGTAGCAACTTCAGTCGCTGAATTATTGGGTTTGCTGGCTTGCTGTGCTTGCCATAGAAAATCTTCAATACCGCATTGTGGCTCGTATTCTGCCACTGTTTTTAGCAAGATAGTACGTACTTTTTGATAATCAAATGCGTTACATGCTGCATCTAATTCTTGCAATAAAACTTGCAGTTCTGCCCACGGGATTTCTTTTTCTTGTGCCCGCATAATTAACGGGTGGCTGGTACCTTCTACATTGTCTCCGATGAGTAATTCTTCATATAATTTTTCGCCGGGACGTAAGCCCACGTGATGGATTTCTATGGTGCCTTCTGGTGTCGCGTCACTTTTTATTTCTAAGCCGCTTAAATGCACCATGCGTCGTGCCAGATCGATGATACGGACTGGCTCGCCCATGTCCAGCACGAAGACATCTCCGCCGCCATCTGCTGTCATCGCACCTGCCTGTAATACCAATTGCGCTGCTTCTGGGATCGTCATGAAGTAGCGGGTGATCTCTGGATGTGTCAGCGTGATCGGCCCGCCTTGCATGATTTGTCGGCGAAACAGCGGAACTACCGAGCCGGAAGAGCCGAGTACATTGCCAAAGCGCACCATACAAAAACGAGTGTGATTTTGTTCCCGGGCAAAGGCTTGCAAGATTAATTCTGCTAGGCGTTTAGTCGCACCCATGACGTTGGTCGGGCGTACTGCTTTGTCCGTAGAGATCAGCACAAAATTACTGACTTTGGCCTTGATTGCAGCGCTTGCCAGAGTTAACGATCCGAACACATTGTTACGAATGCCTTCAATAGGATTATGCTCAACTAAGGGTACATGTTTGTAAGCTGCTGCATGATAGACCGTATCTATCTCGTAGGTATGAAAAATTCTGTCCAGTTTGGCACTATCGTTGACTGAGCCTAAAAAGGGCAGTATCTCGCATTGCAGAGCCATTTCTGTGCGTAAATTACTGAGCTCTTGCTCTATCGCGTAGAGTGCGTATTCCGACATCTCTAGCAGGATGAGTTGTGCTGGTTTCTGATTTAAAATCTGGCGACATAATTCTGAACCAATGGAGCCGCCGGCACCGCTGACTAGGACATTTTTATTCGTGATGCAGGTTGCCAGTAAACTTGGATTGGGCTCTACCGCATCACGACCGAGTAAATCTTCAATCCCGACTTCTCGCACATCTTGTACCCGTAGTTCGCCATTAACCAAACTTTTTATTGAGGGCGTGACTTTAATTTTGAGTTTGTATTGTTCTAGATCATCGAGAATTTGCTTTTGTCTGGTTTTAGAAATGGAGGGCATCGCCAATAAAATTTCTTTGATCTGGTGTTGCGGAATTAGTTTGTGTAATTCACTTGAACTACTTACTTTAATGCCTGCAATCAAAGACGCTTTTTTACTCGGATTATCATCAATAAAAGCGACACAGATATATTCATCACCAGACCGTAATGCGGTCGCCAATTGCACACCCGCTTTGCCTGCACCATAGATTGCGACGTTGATCGCATTCTCATTGCGATTCACACCCAATAAATACGAGCGTGCCAATAAGCGACTAGCGCCGACATATAAAATCGCCCCAGCCCAATAAATCCCAAATACCGCACGTGATAAAGCCATGATATGCGTCATCACACTAATAAATGCCAGAAATAAAACTGACATCGTCACACCAAGCACGACGATATAAATAATTTTTTGATCCAGATAACGGATCACTGCGCGGTATAAGCCAATACGAATAAAAATCGGGATAGAGATGAGTGGAACCGCAATGATGAGTATGGCGTAATGGGAGAGTACGTCAAAAGTCAATCCGTCATAACGGAGCCAAATCGCCATCACAAACGTCAGCGGTAAACAGAGTGCATCTGCCAGCGCGGCAATAGCTTGTTTTTTTAAGCGGGGAAGCGCGAGAAGAGATTGCATGTGGGGTTCTTTTATTTTTCTTTTTTTAATTGGTTTAATGTGTCACACCGTCACGTTTGATGACTTTAAAAAAAGTCAAAAACAGAATCCGCATATCTAGGATAAATGACTGGTGCCGCAGATAGTACACATCCAATTCTACTTTGTCAGGTATTGGTAATTCATCACGCCCATTGATTTGCGCCCAGCCGGTAAGCCCCGGCAGGATAGTGTCTACTTGCTTTGCCGAGCGTAAGGCGATTAAATCGTCTTGATTATAAAGCGCGGGACGAGGACCAACAAAGCTCATATCGCCTTTGAGTATGCTCCATAATTGTGGCAATTCATCCAGACTCGATTTTCTGAGAAAAGAGCCAATCGGTGTCAAATACTGATCGGGGTTGCCAAGCAAATGGGTTGCTACAGCAGGAGTATCAATACGCATACTGCGAAATTTAGGCATTTTAAAAATTTTATTGTACCGACCGACTCTGTCAGACCAATACACAACAGGTCCGGGTGAAGTCAGTCTTACGCAGATGGCGACGATTGCCACCGGAAGCAGCAATATGCATGCCGCAACGAGAGCGAGACTGAGATCAAATACACGTTTCAAAGTTTATCCTTTTGATTTACTATTTTTAATGGCATCCGCCGTTGCTTGTAAGCCCTGTTGCGTGGTGAACGGAGGAGTCCAGCCCAACAAAAGCCGTGCTTTCGAAATATCAACTTGAAGAGACTGGCACAAGCGTTCTGCGACTGATTTTTTACCCGCTAAACTAGCAGCATACAGTAGCAACTTAGGCGGAAAAGGCCAAAGTCTGGACTGTACATGTAATGCTTTTGCACAGCATTGTAATAGCTGCGCAGTCGATAAATCCTGTCCATCGGAGACTAAAAATACTTGTTGCTCTGCTTTCGGGTGATCAATACACGCCAGAATCAGACTGACCAGATTATCTAAATACACAAAGCTGCGTCGGTTGTCTATGCTGGCGAGCGGTAGTGGAACACCTTTCTGTACCCAATTCAGCATACTGAGGAAATTAGCTTTGACCCCGGGGCCATATACTAGTGGCGGACGTATGATGGTAATTGCCATTCCAGTTTCACGTCCCAAAGCCAGCAGGGCAAGCTCTGCTTCGTATTTCGAAATACCATAAGCATCTTCTGGTTGGGGTTTGCTATCCTCGGTGAAAGCTTGATTATTGGTGGTATGTTCGCCATTAACTTTGACTGAACTGATAAAGATAAACTGTTTTACTCCGGCGTTCGCAGCCTGACGTGCAAGATTGATAGTCGCATCTACATTGACTTGGCGAAACAGCGCCAAGTGATCAGTTGCAGTTTCATTCATCACATGGACTCTCGCGGCACAGTGGATAACATGCGTTAATCCTGATAACAGTTTTGTCCAGTCGGTCTCTGCACTTAAGTCAGGGATGCTTTCATAGCGAGTAAGCGTATTTGCGCTGGTAGTCGCTTGTGCTTGGCGACTAACGCAAATCAGTTCCTCACCTTGTTGTTGTAGTTGATCTGCGAGTCTCCGTCCCACGAAGCCAGTCGCACCAGTCAGCAAAATAGTTCTTCTCATATTGCTTATTTCGCCAAGGGTAAGCTGGCTACCGGTTTTTGTCGGGAATAGACAAAGTAGCGTCGAGATAAAAATTTCAAGAAGCTAGAAATAAACCAATAGGCATGCTTAGAAATAAGCTGGCGATTTTTATGTGCTGCCAGATGAATCGCCTTAAATTGAGGGTAGTACAAGACGCCTTTACCTACTATTTTTTGAGACCGGTAGCAAATATCAACGTCTTCAAAATACATAAAGTAGGCTTGATTAAAACCATCTAATTGATTGTAATGCGCTGCGTCAAAAGCCAGAAAAGCGCCTGATGCCCAGTCAACATAAGAAGCTTGCATGATGGAGTTTTTATCGTAATGCTGGGTCAGCGACTTTGCCATCATGATTTTTAGCAAGGACTTGTAAGTCGGAAAGTGGCGGATATTGGCGTCCGTTAGCTTGTGCTCAGCATCTTTGAACAAGTTAATGCTGGCGATTACGCAGTCATCCTTTTTCATTTGTGTTACCAGTGCACGAATTGTTTCCGGCGTAGTACTTAGATCAGGATTCATCACAATAAAGTAGTCGCCGGGTTGAATGCCGAACTCTGCACTTACCTTTTTAAATAAGAAGTTATTATTTTCGCCAAAACCCAAGTTCGGTTTTGAGTCTGTATAACTAATCTCATAATGCGAACAATAAATTTGTAGTTCTGCGCTGGGTCGGTTGTCTTTGATCCAAACTTTAATGCCATCGTCGCTGTGTGTGCTATGCAGTAAACCGCCAAGCTGACTGGCGATCAGTAATTTTTCGTGTCCGTGGCTGATGATGGCGACATGGATCATATGCTCTTGCATCCTTTGTAGAGTATTTTTGATCCGGTGATACAAATCAAAACTTAATTGCGATGGTTATTTGTAATAATAGGACTTATGTAACACTTCTCATAGTCGGAACTGTATGACCCGATAGTTGTAATTTGCGGTAGCCAAACAAGCCGAGGCCTGAACCATTAATAGTGGCGCTTTGGACCGCAGATCTATCTGGTCGCGCAACGGAGTTACGCTACACTTGCTGGAAATGAATGGGACAGCGATCAGGCGAGTTATCAGACCAATTATTGAACCCAATATTAGACCGAGTGTTGTATTGCATGTGCTTAACTTAGATTTACTCAGATCTTATGAAAAATTGGTCTAACAGCGTTGCATCTCTTTGTCGTACGTTGTAATGTCTTTCTCAATTGCATTTTTGTAACAATTCGCGCAAGTCGAACTAAAAAATCATCCCCCTTACAGTTCAAAATAAATGACCGGCATTACAAAAAACATATTTTATTTAATCTTGGTCCAGGCGGTGATTTATCTTGCTCCACTCATCACACTACCTTATTTAACTAGAACCTTAAACGTTAGCAATTATGCGGCGCTTGGTTTTACTCAATCGATAATCCAATATTTTATTCTCATCACAGATTATGGCTTTGGGATTACTGCAACTAGATTAATCGCTATTAATAATAGTGATAATAAAAATATTTCCTCAGTCGTTGCAAATACTATTGCGATCAAACTATTACTCGCAGGTGCCTCGGCGATATTTTTGCTAGTTCTGATTACTTGTTTTTATGATATTCGCGAGAATACTGCGCTTATATTTGCTTGCTTCCTCGGCGTGATAGGGAATGCACTTTTTCCAACTTGGTTGTTTCAAGGTTTAGAAAAAATGCGGGTTCTGGCGCTAATTACAGGTGCATCCCGTATCATTCCCTTGCCACTATTTTTTATCTTTGTAAAAAATACTGATGATGTCGTCATTGCCGCTATTTTACAAAACATTCCTGGTGTAATTGCTGCGATATTTTCTTTTTACTATATTTACTCTAAGAATATTTTTATAGAAACTAAGGTCAGTCTCAGTAGCATTAAAACCCTGTTAAAAGAGGGATGGCCAGTATTTTTGTCGAATATATCTACGAGTTTTTACACAACAATTAATATTGTTTTATTGAAGATTTTTGCTGGTACTGATCAGGTTGCTTATTTTGCAGCAACAGATAAAATTCGTATCGCTGCACAAGGGTTTATACAACCGATTGCATCCGCTTTATTCCCAAGGATTGCCGCGTTAAGCCAGGACCCACGTAAAGCAGAAGAGTCAAAGGCGTTGATTAAGAGTGGAGCAATTTTACTCGTCGGCCTGGAGTTTTTTTGTGGTTTCGTGATGTACTTTTTTGCAGAAACGATTGCAGAGCGCTATTTAGGTAAGGCCTTTTTACCTGCGGCCTTCTACCTTAAATCACTTGCGTTTTTACCTGTGATTATTGCGATCGCGACTATCTTGTCTCAATGGCGGTTTTTAGCTTTAGGCGAAAGCAAAATTCTCAGCAAAATATACTTAATTGCGGGACCATTACATGCTTTGTACGCGACTTTTCTGACCTATCAGTACCAATCAAATGGCTTAATTGCAAGTCTCTATATCACTGAAATTTCTATTACCGTCGCTATGGTAGCGGTTGCGAGAAAGAAGAATATTTCGCTGCTGTAGGTCATCTTTTCTACCAAAATCCACACCATTTTATAGTTTTTGAAATATGCCGAAAATTGATATTGCGCTTGCTTCTTATAACGGAGAAAAATACATTTCCGATCAAATCGCTTCGATTTTGGCTAATGAGATTATGCTCAAGGATTTTTCATTGGGCGACATTATAATCTCTGACAATATGTCAACTGATGGCACAGCGGCCATCGTGTCTGAGATCGCCAGACAACATCCCAATGTACGATTGCTGATAAACGAAGAGCGCGGTGTCATTAGTAATTTCAACCATGCAATCAAGAACTCGGCCGCAGATTACATCATGCTGTCAGATCAAGACGATATTTGGTTTAGCAACAAAATACACAAAACAATTAAAAAATTACTTGAGATCGAGGGCGATGGAGATCGATCAAGTCCTGCTTTAGTATTCACCGATCTGACTGTCACCGATAGTAAGTTAAACACGATTAGTGCATCTTTTTTTCAATCTCAAAAAATCAAGCCAGATGGCTACAAAGCGGCCAAGAATATATTTTTCTCGAATGTTGCTCCAGGATGCACGATGGCGTTTAACCGACAGCTTATAGAGTTGGCGCTGCCTGTGCCTGAGCAGGCAGTAATGCATGATTGGTGGTTGATTTTGGTAGCGAGCACTTTTGGCAAAGTGGCGCATATCAGCGATCCGACGATCTTCTATCGCCAACACGAAAACAATCAAGTTGGAGCGAAAAAGAGACGATATCGAGATTTACTATTTTCTCCAAGGGTAAAGTATGCCCTTGCCAAAAACAGTCTTAACAACGCAGCGAAGCAAGCCGCAAGTTTCAAATACCGGTTTGGCTCAATACCAAAACACAGTGTCGAGGCGATTGATTTTTTGGTTGAGTTTGGTGCTATGTCAAAGCTAAAACGATTAGCTGGGCTTAAAACAAAAAAAATTGAAAACCGAACTTTTTTCGGCACTGTCATTTTGTATTTGTTAGCACTGACAATGCCGACTATAAAGCAAACTAAGTAACTATTCAGGACGTCAAATTCTGCGTGCCTAATTGTTAATAGGCTCTAGGCAAGCCGCCAGTGCATCTTGCCAAGCTGGTGGCTGTATGCCGAATTTATCCCTTAATTTATCACTTGATAAAATAGAATTAACCGGGCGTTTGGCTGGTGTTGGATAGTCTGTTGAAGGTATGCCCAATACAACCGGAGCATTTTTTTTCAGCAATCTCTTAACATCTGCTTGTCGCATGATCTCTTGAGCGAAACCACACCAGTTTGTAGTGCCACCTGAAGTAAAATTATATGTTCCTCCATACTCCTTCCACCAATCCTGAGACATGCTGGCAGTTTGCCATTGACTGACAATGTCCGTAGTCGCTTGAGCAATCCAGCCAGCCCAAGTCGGCGCACCCCATTGATCGTTGACGATTTTTAATTCTTCGCGTTCATTTGCTAAACGCAACATCGTCAGTAAGAAATTTTTACCGAACGTGGAGTAGACCCAGCTGGTACGCAAAATCAAATGGTTACAATTGCTGGCAATGATTGCTTGTTCGCCCGCAAGTTTGGTCTTGCCATAAACATTGATAGGCGCTGTCTGATCTTCCTCTGTATAGGCAATTAGACTGCCGTCTTCTGCATGCTTGCTTCCGTCAAATACATAATCAGTCGAATAGTGAATCAGCGCTCCACCTATTTTTTTGATTTCCTCTGCCATGATGCTCGGAATGTCACCATTAATCGTCTGCGCGAGATTAGCTTCAGCTTCTGCCTTATCCACCGCTGTGTAGGCAGCAGGATTAATGATTAAATCAGGCTTAATATCTTGTATCAGCTGACGAACTTGATCTGGATTACTTAAATCCATTTGAGCCCGTTGCGGCGCAATGATTTCATTGTGATCTAAGCGCTGCAAGGTACTTAGTAAAGCGTTTCCAACCTGGCCAGTGCTACCTGTCAGTAAAATTCTCATGCAAATACCTCTGCATCTACGAGCAGCTTACCTATTTGATCTTTGGCAGACATCACTGGTTCGTCCTCTAATGGCCATTGAATGCCAATCGCAGGATCATTCCATTGCAAACAGCGTTCATGCTCTGGCGCCCAATAATCGGTTGTTTTGTAGAGGAACTCTGCTTTATCGCTGGTAACGACAAAACCATGAGCAAAGCCTGGTGGTATCCATAACTGACGCTGATTCGCGGCTGATAAAGTCACGCCAGTCCATTGCCCAAAGCGTGGTGAGCTTTTACGTAAATCAACAGCAACATCAAATACTTCACCAGAGATCACCCTTACTAATTTACCTTGAGCTTGCTGGATCTGATAATGCATGCCGCGCAATACGTTTTTTGCCGACATAGAGTGATTGTCTTGTACGAAATTTGTTTCTACACCAGTGAGTTCTGCAAATTTTTTGGCGTTAAAGCTCTCGTAAAAGAAACCACGGTCATCGCCAAATACACGCGGCTCAATGATCATTACTTCAGGCAAATTAGTTGGGGTGACTTTCATAATCTCTTCTTAATTTTTTTGGGGTTTAGTACGCTTTATTATTGAGCAATTGCAAAAGGTAGCGGCCATATTCATTCTTTTTGAGTGGCTGCGCTAACTTCTCTAATTGAGCATCGTCAATATATCCGCGACGGTAAGCAATTTCTTCCGGACAGGCGACTTTCAGGCCCTGACGTTTTTCTATGGTGGCGATAAATTGACCTGCCTCTAAAAGAGACTCATGTGTGCCGGTATCTAGCCATGCCATGCCGCGTCCCATTAACTCCACTTTAAGCTGCGCTTGCTTTAAGTAAACATTATTGACATCGGTGATTTCTAGTTCGCCCCGGTGCGACGGTTGTATATTGGCTGCGATGTCCACGACTTGATTGTCATAAAAATATAGCCCGGTGACAGCATAGTTAGACTTCGGTTTGAGCGGTTTTTCTTCTATGCTGATGGCTTGCCGGTGCTGATCAAAATCGACTACACCATAGCGTTCAGGGTCATGTACGTGGTAGGCAAATACGGTCGCACCATGTTGATTGCTATCGGCTTGTTTTAGTTGAGTTTCAAAATCATGGCCATAATAAATATTGTCACCAAGGATAAGGGCAGAGGGTGAGTTACCGACAAATTCTTTACCAATAATAAATGCTTGCGCTAATCCGTCAGGACTAGGTTGGATAGCATATTGCAGGCTGATACCCCATTGCGATCCGTCTCCCAATAACTCCTGGAAGCGCGGCGTATCCTGAGGTGTAGAGATAATCAAGATATCACTAATGCCCGCGAGCATGAGCGTGGTCAGCGGGTAGTAGATCATTGGTTTGTCGTACACCGGCAATAATTGCTTGGAGACCGCCTGGGTTACCGGGTAAAGTCTGGTTCCAGAACCGCCCGCCAAAATGATGCCTTTACGTTTGCTCAAACTTGGATTCACGCGACCACCTCTGCACCATTTTTGTATTGCAAATCAACCCATTTTAAATACTCACCTGACTGTACTTGGTTGACCCACTCGTCATTGGCTAAATACCATTCCACAGTTTTACGTAAACCTGTTTCAAAGGTTTCTGCTGGCTTCCAGCCTAGCTCTTTTTCTATCTTGCGAGCATCGATCGCGTAACGACGATCATGACCAGGCCTGTCTTTGACGTGTTTGATTTGGTCGCGGTAACTACCAGTGGCTTTTGGTTGCAGTTGATCCAGCAAATCGCACAAAGTGTGAACGACGCTTAAATTGCTTTGCTCGTTCCAGCCACCGACGTTATAGGTTTCTCCAAGTCGCCCATCGGCCAATACGCGACGGATAGCCGCGCAATGGTCTGTAACATAAAGCCAGTCACGTACTTGCTGACCGTCACCATACACAGGCAGGTCTTTACCAGCACGGGCATTGGTAATAATTAACGGGATTAGCTTCTCTGGGAAGTGATAAGCACCATAGTTGTTGGAGCAATTGGTAGTTAGCGTAGGCAAACCGTAAGTGTGATGATAAGCACGTACTAAATGATCTGATGCTGCTTTAGATGCCGAGTAAGGGCTATTAGGAGCGTAAGCCGTAGTCTCAGAAAACGGCGGATCTTCTGCGCTTAAAGTGCCATAGACTTCATCGGTCGATACATGCAAAAAGCGGAAAGCAGCTTTTTCGGGCTCGGCTAGATTTTGCCAATAGGCGCGAGTAGCCTCTAACAGACTGAAGGTACCGTTAATATTCGTTGTGACGAAGGCGGCAGGTCCGAGAATAGAGCGATCGACATGACTTTCTGCAGCAAAATGCAAAATAGCTCTCGGCTGATACTTGTCTAACAGTGCCGATAATGTGGCGCCGTCATTAATATCACCTTGTACAAACACGTGACGAGCATCTTGCTGCAAGTCCTTGAGATTGTTGAGATTGCCTGCGTAAGTCAGCTTGTCGTAATTGATTACTGGCTCATCATATTGCTTTAGCCAATCGAGTACAAAATTGGCACCAATAAATCCCGCCCCACCAGTTACTAAAATCATGCTTATATCCTTTTCCTAAAAGCGTGATTTTACGCGACTCGCTTTATATTTCGTAGTGTTAAGCGCTATCTAGGCGCTACTTTAATAAAATTATTGTCAATTAGGTACTTCCGTCGCCAATTATAGAAGATGGCTCTCCGTGATGGATTTGGTGTGAGTGATTGCACGATTCGCCCTCACCTGTCTGAAATTATTGACAGGTAAGATTATTGAACGGAACGGGAGTTGATATTGCGGATGTTTAGCAACATCTTAAATATACTCATGGTAAGTATATTTAAGACGTCCATATATTTACTATGGCACAGGAGCGTTTTTATATAAATTACAGGGAGTATGTAATTTATAGAAGTTTATTACTGCCAAACGCACTCAGATTCATGTGGAAAAGCTTATCTGCGTCCCCACATCTAATTTGTACGTTTACAAAATTGAATCAAATTACGTTAGCTTGTGAAGTACAAATCCAAGCGACTATCACTAATGCGTAAGCAAAAACGATAATGGAAGCGATGGAGAGTTTCATGACAATTTCCTCCAGATATAAAAAATACGATACCGAGATGACATCGTAGAAAGTAATATTTTTTGCAATTATCTCTTGAATTCATAGTAGGAGATTTTGCTGATTTTTTCAGCAACGAATTGTGTAGAAATTGTAACGAAATATATTTTAAAACTTAACTTTTTAGCACTATAAGTTGATAGTGACCGGGTTTTGCTTAAAAAGTTCGCTAATACCCCTTGAAATGACATGGATACCCCCCAAATCAATTGTCTATGTGTAATTGATTTGGAGATCAGCAATGCAAGAGCAAGAAAAACCGTCAGAAGTGACCAATCCTGAAGAATCCGTTGTGTCAGAAATTCCTCAAGACGCAGCTGCAGCACAAGAGCCAGTAGTTGATACCTTGGCTCAACTAGAAGCAAAAGTATCCGAGTTGCAAGATGCGTTTATGCGCGCAAAAGCAGAGGGCGAAAATATTCGTCGTCGTGCCCAAGAGGATATTGCTAAGGCGCATAAATTTGCGATTGAGAGCTTTGCTGAGGCGATGGTGCCAGTCAAAGATAGCTTAGAAATGGCGCTCAAAATTGAAACTCCTTCGATTGATTCATTAAAAGAGGGCGTTGAAATGACGTTGAAGCAATTAAGCTCCGCGTTTGAGAAAAACCGCCTGCTTGAGATTAGCCCTGTAACTGGTGACAAGTTAGACCCAAACAAGCATCAAGCAATCTCTATGGTTCCAGCTGAGCAAGACGCTAACACCGTCGTTACTGTATTGCAAAAAGGCTATACCATCGCAGATCGGTTATTGCGCCCAGCTCTGGTGACGGTCGCACAAGCTAAATAAGAAAAATAAGTAAAAACCCCTAAAAAATGCTTGAAATTAGGGTTTTTTGCCCGATATCCAAACCAATAGAGCAAAAATGCCGATGTAAAACTGCGGTATAGAGCTCAAAAATAGTGAATAAATAAACTCAAAGGGAAATATCATGGGAAAAATGATCGGTATTGATTTAGGAACAACTAATTCCTGCGTGGCCATTATGGAAAACGGCCAGCCAAAAGTAATCGAAAATGCAGAAGGTGCGCGTACTACACCGTCCATTATTGCTTACCAAGAAGATGGCGAAATTTTAGTCGGCGCATCCGCCAAACGTCAGGCTGTGACCAACCCGGTCAACACTTTGTACGCCGTTAAACGTTTGATTGGTCGTAAGTTTGAAGAAAAAGAAGTTCAAAAAGATATCGGTCTGATGCCTTACTCCATTTCTAAAGCAGACAATGGCGATGCATGGGTTAGCGTACGTGACAAAAAATTGGCGCCACCGCAAATCTCCGCAGAAGTTTTGCGTAAGATGAAAAAAACGGCTGAGGATTACCTCGGTGAAGAAGTGACAGAAGCCGTCATCACTGTGCCTGCTTACTTTAATGATGCACAACGTCAGGCAACTAAAGACGCTGGCCGTATCGCTGGTCTGGACGTAAAACGCATCATCAATGAACCAACTGCCGCTGCATTAGCATTTGGCTTGGATAAAATTGAAAAAGGCGATCGCAAGATTGCAGTCTACGATTTGGGTGGCGGTACGTTTGACGTTTCCATCATTGAAATCGCTGATGTCGATGGCGAAAAACAATTCGAAGTATTGTCTACTAATGGTGATACTTTCCTCGGCGGCGAAGATTTTGATCAACGCATCATTGATTACATCATTGAAGAATTCAAAAAAATCAATGGCCTCGATCTGAAAAAAGACCCAATCGCATTGCAACGTATTAAGGCATCTGCAGAACGCGCCAAGATTGAATTATCCAGCGCGCAGCAAACAGAGATCAATGAGCCGTATATTGCGATGGCAAATGGCGCACCAGTGCATTTGAACTTGAAAATCACTCGCGCTAAATTAGAAGCCCTAGTTGAAGAATTGATCAAAAAAACGATAGAGCCTTGCCGTATCGCGATCAAAGATGCAGGCGTTAAAACCAGCGACATCGATGACATCATCCTGGTCGGTGGTATGACACGTATGCCTAAAGTACAAGAACTGGTAAAAGAGTTCTTCGGTAAAGAGCCACGCAAAGACGTTAATCCTGATGAAGCAGTTGCCGTCGGTGCAGCGATCCAGGGTGCGGTATTGTCTGGTGAGCGTAAAGATCTGTTGTTGCTGGACGTAACACCTTTATCCTTGGGTATTGAAACTCTGGGTGGTGTAATGACTAAGATGATTCAAAAGAACACAACGATCCCGACTAAGTTCAGCCAAGTGTTCTCCACTGCGGATGACAATCAACCAGCGGTGACGATCAAAGTGTTCCAAGGCGAGCGCGAGATTGCTGCCGGGAATAAAGGTTTGGGCGAGTTCAATCTGGAAGGTATTCCACCATCATCACGTGGCACGCCACAAATTGAAGTAACTTTTGACATCGATGCCAATGGTATTTTGCATGTAGG
This sequence comes from Undibacterium sp. GrIS 1.2, assembly GCF_040544435.1. NCBI lineage: Bacteria > Pseudomonadati > Pseudomonadota > Betaproteobacteria > Burkholderiales > Oxalobacteraceae > Undibacterium > Undibacterium sp. GrIS 1.2. Next base: position 152,248 of record NZ_JBEONP010000001.1, on the reverse strand, counting down.
TGCAAAAGATAAAGCAACTGGCAAAGAAAACAAAATCACCATCAAAGCAAACTCTGGTTTGACGGAAGATGAAATCCAGAAAATGGTGAAAGATGCCGAGCTGAACGCTGACGAAGACAAAAAAGTCAAAGAATTGGCTGAGTCCCGTAATCAAGGCGATGCCTTGGTTCATTCAACCAAAAAAGCCTTGAGTGAGCATGGCGATAAGCTAGATGCAGGCGATAAAGAAAAAATCGAAGCTGCAATCAAAGATTTGGAAGAAATTCTGAAAACTGGTGATAAAGCTGAGATTGATACCAAGATTGGTGCTTTATCTACTGCATCGCAGAAGTTGGGCGAAAAAGTCTATGCCGATATGCAAGCGCAACAAGCTGCTGCCGGTGGTGCGGCGGCAGGCGGTTCTTCTTCTAACGCTGGCGCATCCGATGCCCACGCTAAAGATGATGATGTCGTTGATGCTGACTTTAAAGAAGTTAAAGACGGCAAGTAATTAGTCCGGCGGGAGATTCCCGCCATGACTCGCCGGGCAGTTAATCGTGTTGACGATTTCCTGCTCGGCGTTTTTGCTTAATTCGCTGATATAAAACAAGGTGCAAAGAGATGGCGAAGCGTGATTTTTACGAAATTCTGGGCGTCGCAAAGAACGCGACAGAAGACGAAATCAAAAAGGCTTATCGCAAATTAGCGATGAAGTATCATCCAGATCGCAATCCGGATAGTAAAACCTCAGAAGAAAAATTCAAAGAGGGTAAAGAAGCATATGAAATGCTGTCTGATCCGCAAAAGCGTGATGCATATGACCGTTACGGACATGCTGGCGTCGATCCGAATATGGGTGGTGGCGGAGGCGGTGGTGGAGCTGGTTTTGCAGATGCTTTCGGTGATATTTTTGGCGATATTTTCGGTGGTGGTCGTGGTCGCAGCAATGGTCCGCAAGTGTATCGCGGTGCTGACTTGCGTTACAACTTAGAGATTTCATTAGAGCAAGCAGCGAATGGTTTTGATACCACGATCCGTGTGCCTAGCTGGGATGAGTGCGATACCTGCCATGGTTCTGGTGCTAAGCCGGGTACACAGCCGGTCACATGTACTACCTGCGGCGGCCATGGACAAGTCCGTATGCAGCAAGGTTTGTTCAGTATTCAGCAAGCTTGTCCTAAGTGTCATGGCACTGGCAAGATGATTCCTGAACCTTGCACCACTTGTTCTGGTGTTGGTCGCATCAAGCGTAACAAAACCCTGGAAGTCAAAATTCCAGCAGGTATTGATGATGGTATGCGGATTCGCTCATCGGGCAATGGTGAACCTGGCGTCAATGGCGGTCCTCCTGGTGATTTGTATGTAGAAATTCACATCAAACAACATCCGGTGTTCCAGCGTGAGGGAGATGATTTGCATTGCGAAATGCCGATTTCTTTCGTCAAAGCAGCTTTGGGCGGCGATATTGAAGTGCCAACCCTGAGCGGTAAAGCGTCTTTTACTATTCCTGAAGGTACGCAGTCTGGTAAGACATTCCGTCTGCGCAGCAAAGGCGTTAAAGGGGTTCGATCAGGTTATGCCGGTGATTTGTTCTGTCATGTTGTGATTGAGACGCCAGTCAAACTCACAGACAAGCAAAAAGAGTTGCTACGTGATTTTGAGCAATTAACTGTCGAGGGCGGAGCGAAGCACAATCCGCAAAGTAAGACTTGGATGGATAAGGTTAAAAAGTTTTTTGAGTGAGCTTGAATAGCTTTAAATGAAATATCTTTATCTGTTAAAAACAGTTTGTCATCAATAACGATAAGCGCTAACCCCATCAAATTATTTTTGATGGGGTTTTTTATTAGCGAAAATAATTAAATCACATCAAATCCTAAACTCCGGCTTGTTCAGGATGAAAGTCTTTGTTTAATAGATTGAGTGGTGTGATGGATTTGGTGGAATAAAACCACTTTTCCGGTAATCGGATTCCTTGTGGCGCTGTGGCAACGTATAATAAGATGCTGTTATTAAACAGTTTTATATTGATTTAGCATAGCCTAAGAAAACGCCCACGCATTTATAAGGGTGAAATTAATGGAGACAAAAATGATTTTGAATACAAGTAACCGCTTGTTAGCGGGCTTTGCATTGCTTGTCCTAACTAGCATGGCAACACAAGCGGCCCAGATGGAAGTGGCTGGTGTCAAATTTGATGACACAGCACATGTTGCCAACACAGATTTAAAGCTCAATGGTGCCGGCATTCGCTACAAAGCGATTTTTAAGGTCTATGCTGCTGCACTCTATTTAAAAGACAAAAAAACTACCGTGCCTGACGTGCTTGCCACGACTGGCCCGCGGCGTGTTGCAATCGTCATGCTACGTGAAGTAAGTAGCGATGAATTTGGGGATGGTTTTATTTCGGGTATTCAAAAAAATACTGATAAAGCTGAAAAGATAAAACTTACTTCGCAGTTTTTGCGTCTGGGGGAATTATTTGCCTCAGTTCCGCTACTAAAAAAAGGCGACATCATCCTGACGGACTGGATACCTGGTGTTGGTACTATTTTTTATCTTAACGGTAAAAAAGTAGGCGAGCCCTATCCCGATATCGTTTTCAATAATGCTTTGATGCGTATTTGGTTAGGTGAAAAACCAGTTGATTCATCGCTTAAGAAGGCGATGTTAGCTCCTGAGGCGACTGAGGACAGAAGTAGTTATCGTTAGTCTGGAGCTGGTACAGCATTCATGTTTTTAGCCTTGTTTTAAGTTGGTTGTGAACAGATTTGCTAAATAATCAAAAACGCGGATGACAAAAATTGTCTCCGCGTTTTTTATTATTGATACCCGAATAATTACATCTGAATTTTTACTACTAAGCTACTTCGGCAAATTTCTTGCCTGCCGTCTCCTTGTAGGGATATCCGGGTTTAGAGTGCATTCTCGGTTAAAATGGCGCCTGTCGAAAATGAAGGAAATAGCATGAGCGCGCAAGATAAACCGAACCTCACTCCCGAGCAACTTCTCCAAAATAATCGCCAATGGGCTGATGCCATCGTCGCCAAGGATGCCGGTTTTTTTAAAAAACTGGCAGATCAACAAAGTCCGGAATACCTCTGGATAGGTTGTTCTGATAGCCGCGTCCCGGCCAATGAATTACTGGGATTGTTGCCAGGCGAATTATTTGTTCATAGAAATATCGCTAATGTAGTCGTACATAGCGATTTGAATTGCCTCTCCGTATTGCAATTTGCGATTGATGTATTACGCGTTAAGCATATTATTATTTGTGGTCATTATGGTTGCTCAGGCGTGCATGCAGCGTTGACGCGCCGCCGTGTTGGCCTGGCTGATAACTGGTTGCGGCATGTTCAGGACGTACAGGAAAAACACGAAGCCTACCTAGGTGATGTGTTCACTGAAAAAGAGAAAAGTAATCGTCTTTGTGAACTCAATGTCATTGAGCAAGTAGTCAATGTTTGCAGAACTAATATCGTTCAGGATGCTTGGGAGCGATCACAGCCATTGACGATTCACGGTTGGGTATATGGTTTGCAGGACGGCTTATTACGCCAATTGGGTATGACGGTGAGTTCGCCAGAAACCTTATCGGCACATCTTGAAACCAGCCTTGCTCGTTTTAAATCTTAAAACGCACTGATACGTCACTGGTATTGGATGGCTGTGGCACAGAGACTGCCGCAGCCACTCTCCAAAGATTCAACTTCAGTTAAACTCAGATTTTCTATTAGACCGCTACCACTTCGCAGAAACGCAGACGGCATGCGGTCTTCAGAGGGATAACACCACCGCGATTTGAGTGGGGGCGCTACAGCGACAATTGACCCTTTGGCGAACTGCCTGGCGTTGTTTCTCCTCCTAGCAAGATGCAGCTTGCGTCGTCGTCGCGTCTAGCCAGTCAGTCCGCCAAAGGCACACTTGTAGCTGTTTCAATGGAAAATCTGAGTTAAAAGCAATGTTCCGGTCCAGGAAATGATTTGTCTTTTACTGCAGTGACATAGGCGGTTACAGCCGCATCAATCGTCGTTTGACCATCCATAAAATTCTTCACGAAGCGGGCTTTGCGTCCTGGGAAAACGCCCAGTAAGTCATGCATGACTAATACTTGTCCAGAGCAATCCGGGCCAGCACCGATGCCAATGGTTGGGATTGCTAATAGCTCGGTGACTTCTTTGCCGAGTGCGGCGGGGATCGCTTCCAGCACCAAGAGGCTGGCGCCAGCTGCTTGTAGACTCAGTGCGTCGGACTTGAGTAAATCAGCCGCGGCACTGGTTTTTCCTTGTACTTTATAACCACCTAATTGATGCACCGATTGCGGTGTCAGACCCAGATGGGCGCATACCGGGATGGCTCTTTCTGTCAAAAATTTGATCGTCGGTGCAAGCCAGTCGCCGCCTTCTAGCTTCACCATTTGCGCACCAGCCTGTATCAATTGTACGGCGTTGTTGAAGGCAGATTCTGGCGTCGCGTAACTGCCAAACGGCATATCGGCGACTAGTAGCGCATTCTTATTGCCACGCGCTACGCTAGCGGTGTGATAAGCGATATCTTGAATTGTTACCGGCAATGTTGAATTGTGCCCCTGGCAAACCATGCCAAGTGAATCGCCAACCAACAATATTTCGACACCACAGCGATCCATCAATGCCGCAAAGCTGGCATCGTAGCAAGTTAGCATGGTGATTTTATTGCCTTGTTGGGCTTGTATCGCCAGGCCCGGGATGCTGACAGCTTTACGATCTTGCAAATATTCAGCCAAAATAATTCTCCAATAAATGAGTGATATCAGGCATTTTATGGGGAGTATGCCTTTGTTTTAGTAAGTCGTCCAAATATTATATGGACGTTAAGTCTGCTAATATAGGTACTATAGGGTAGTATGTGATTTCAATAAGTTAGTTCAAGAAGTTAGCTCGACAATTACCTGCTCTGCAACTACACCAGCGAAATCTTGTGCCGCACCTTTACCAGGTATCGTGATTAAAGGACTAATTTGTAGCAGCGGCAGCAACACAAATGCCCTCTCTGTCATGCGCGGATGCGGCACTGTTAAAGCATCGGTATGGATTTGCTCTAAGCCATACAGTAGCAAATCCAGATCAAGTGTGCGCGGCGCGTTGCGGTAGGGACGTTCGCGCCCAAATGCTAATTCAATCTGCTGCAGAACTAGTAGCAAGTCAGTAGCGCTCAAATCTGTGCGGAGCTCTGCTACGGCGTTGATGTAATCATCACCAGAGGACTCAATTGGCGCAGTCTTAAATAGACTGGATTGCGCAATCAAAAGGCTGGCAGGCAAATCGGCTAAGCGCAGAATAGCCTGTTCTACGCTACCACGTGCATCACCCAGATTGGCGCCTATGCCGATGAATGCTTGTGTCGTCATCTCTGACCTAACAATATAAAGTTTATTCTGCTACGGGTTTGCGTGGCGCACGACGACGTGGAGGGCGCTTTTTCACTACTCCGGTGTCTTTCGGTTTAACGGTCAACAGGTGTTCTCGTTGTTCACTATCGCCTTCCATAAATGCCGTCCACCATTCGCCTAATTCTGCATCCAGTTCACCCGATGCACAACGCAGTAGCAAGAAATCATAGCCAGCCCGCAGCCTAGGATGTTCTAGCATTTTGTACGGTGTTTTACCTACGCGTTTTTCAAACCGTGGTTGCATCGCCCAGATGTCGCGCATGTCTGAGCCGATCTTGCGTTGCAGGGCAAGACTATCGGTTTGCTTATTCAATACGTCGTCTGCTGCGAGGTGCAGGGCAGGGATGGCAAACTCCCCTGCGGCTTTATAGGCATTCCATTTTTCTACTACCTGATGCCACAGCAAAGAGGCGAACAAAAATCCCGGTGACACGGGTTTGCCCTGGCGTATGCGCTCATCGGTATTCGCCAGTGCCAGAGTGACAAACCGTTCGCCCATAGGCTGCTCTAACACGACGTCCAATAAAGGCATCAAGCCATGATGCAGACCTGCTTTGCGCAATTGCTGTAAGCATGCCATGGCATGACCGCTCATCAGCAATTTCAACATTTCGTCAAACACCCGTGCTGTTGGTACGTTGTTGATCAGGGGCGCCATGACGGGAATCGGCGCGCGGGTTGCTTCATCAATCGTAAATTGTAATTTGGCAGCAAAGCGCACTACACGCAGCATACGCACCGGATCTTCACGATAGCGTTCTTCTGGCACGCCAATGATACGTAGCGTTTTTTTACGGATATCGGCAATCCCGCCGTGGTAATCCAGCACGCTCTGGGTCGCCGGATCATAGTACATCGCGTTAATCGTAAAATCGCGCCGTGCTGCGTCTTCAAATTGCTCGCCAAACGTATTGTCACGTAACACACGACCATGTTCGTCCTTGGGCGCGCTATCAACTGCCGCACCGCGGAAGGTGGTGACTTCCAGTAAGTCTTGTCCAAACATCACATGCACAATTTGAAAGCGCTTGCCGATGATAAAAGCACGACGAAACAGACGTTTAACCTGATCTGGTGTGGCGTTAGTGGCAATGTCAAAATCTTTTGGCTTTACGCCCAACAACAAGTCGCGTACGGCGCCGCCGACGACAAAAGCCTTAAAGCCATTTTCTTGCAGTGTGGAAGTGACGCGGATCGCGTTGGACGACAACAATTGCGGATCGATGCCATGTTCTTTTGCATTGAGCACCGTGGGTTTGCGCTTGGCTGCTGCGGCTTCTGCCGGGCTTTTAACGCCCAAGATTTTGCGGATAAATTTCTTGATCATTGCTCGTCAAATAAGTGAATAATCGGCCAGCCTTGGGTTTCGGCATGGGCACGCAGTTTGGTGTTGGGGTTGGTCGCAACTGGATCAGTGACGATGGATAATAAAGGAATATCGTTTTGCGAGTCGCTATAAAAATAGCTGCGTGGAAAATCGTCCAGATGCATGCCTTGTTGCGCTAGCCATTGCTGCAAATGAGTGACTTTGCCTGCACCAGAAGTTGGTACGCCTAGCAATTTTCCGGTAATGTTGCCGGCCGCGTCCCGCTCAGGTTCTGCGGCGATCAAATGTTCTACACCAAAAGCATGTGCGATCGGTGCCGTCACAAAGCGATTGGTGGCGGTGATGATGACGACCAGATCATCATCGTCTAAATGGCTTTGTACCAGATCATGCGCAGGCTGTAATAAGGCTGGACGGATGACCTCATCCATAAATTCTTCATGCATCGCATCTAGTTCAGAGCGCGGAAATTGTGCCAGCGTGCCGAGTGCAAATTCCAGATATTCCACCGGATCTAAAGTACCTGCCTGATATTGCGCAAAAAATTCGCGATTGCGACGTTCAAAGGCCTTGGCGTCGACCGCACCGGTGCGGGCCAAAAATTGCCCCCACTCATAATCCGAATCGATGGGAAGCAGCGTGTGGTCCAGATCAAATAAAGCAATGTTGCGCATAGTGTTAGGGAAGTGCCTTATTTATTTTGTAGTAATACTGCATGGATATTGTAGTGGCTGAGCAGGCGACAAACTAAGTACATAGCATTAATGGTCATACGCCTGCTGTTGTTGCAGTAGTTCCCGCAGCAGCGGTAGCGTGATTGCTCGTTTAGTCTCTAGCGAATAATGGTCTAACTGATCCAGCATGTCCGTCAGTGACAACATATCACGCCGGTAGTGCGTAATCAGGTAGGGTAAGACGCCGCCTGAAATAACGATCCCTCGTGCCTGAGCAGATCGTTCCAAGGCATCGATTTTATCCTCATCTGTTAAACCATGAACCTGATAAATCAGGCCCCAGCCTAAACGGGTACGTAAATCATCCCTTACATTCAAAATCATGGGCGGCTGCTTGCCTGCCGCCACTAAAAAGCCGCCATGCGCACGGGCTTCATTAAATAAGTTGAATGCATCAATTTGCGATTGTGCTGGCAGGTTTTCACAGTCATCCAGCAAGTACAAACTGACCTCCGGCGTATGATCAAAGGCGCTGCCAGGCGCATCTGCACTGATGTAGCGCGCTTGCCCGCTATTCGCCAGCGCATGCAGTAGATGAGTTTTGCCCGCGCCAGCTTCGCCCCACAAATACACAAAACGCTCGCCATATTGACTTGCAGTACGGGTAGAAAACAAGCTCAGCAGTTGCGCCAGCTCAGCATTTTGGCCGACGACAAAAGTATCTAATGAAGGCGGTTGTTCCGCATCCAGATCTAGCAGTAATTGCCTCATGACTGACGATAAACCGAACTATTGAGATAAGCGATGCGCAGGTGTTTGGCCGCTACCGCTAAAATTGCCGATGTCGGCAGTGCAACCAGAATACCGATAAAACCAAATAGCTGACCAAATGCCAATAAGGCAAAAATCACTGTCAACGGATGCAGGCCAATACGCTCACCGACTAAACGCGGCGTCAAAATAAAGCTTTCCAATACTTGACCAACACCATAAATAATTGCGACAGAAATCAAACCGTGAAAACCATCAAATTGTAAAAATGCACCGATCAAAGCGAGTGCTAGACCCAGCCCAAATCCCAGATACGGGATAAACACTAAAAAGCCAGTAATAATGCCAACCGGCAGTGCCAGATCAAAACCAGCAATCGCCAGCGCACCTGAGTAATAGATCGCCAGCACAACCATCACCATGATCTGACCGCGCAGATATTGCGCCAAAATACTATCTACTTCTGAGGCGCCGGATTTGACGCTGCCGACCCAGCGCCGCGGGATAAAATTTTCCAACCTGTCCATCAAAGGATGCCAGTCAAGCAAAAGATAAAACAATACAATCGGTATCAGCATCAAATTGGCGACCATGCCCAATACAGCGGTGCCACCAACGCGGATGGAGGCTAATACTGCCTTGCCAATCTCGTCACCACTGGTGTCTAGTTGCTTGGTGATCATATCTTTAATGCCAGCACTATCTAATTGAATATGAATGCCCAATTTGCCTAACATCGGGCCTAATAATTCATTCGCTTTATCAAAAAAACGAGGTATCTGGTCTTGCAACTGCGGTATCTGCTTCTGCAAAATTGGCGTCATCACCAGTACCATTGCCAGTATCAACATGATCACCAACACAATCAGCAAAGTCGCCGCTAGTGAACGTGGTAAATGGATGCCTTTTAATTGCAAAGCGCACAGGCGATCTACCCAAGGATTAAGGATGTAAGCCAAAATCGCCGCCACAATAAATGGCATTAAGATTGGCCCCAATAATAAGATCAAAATCAGTAGTGCCAGCCCAAGCACGCACCATAAGGCGGTCTGTTTTTGTTCAGGGGTAAATGAAAATGCCATAGTGGATATAAGTTTCTCTTCAGACAAAAACTGGGGATGAAACCAGAACATGCCGCAAAAAGTCCAAAAACTAGCTGCGACTCGGGTCGATTTGTTAAAATAGCGTTCTTTGTTGCAGAAATCTGCTTGAATTTTCTTAAGCGTATTAGAAAATCATCAAATTCAGCAATCCTTCTATTTTACCGCCTCACGCCTCTATTGACGACTATCATGAGTACTCCAAGCAATGTTTCCCTTTCTTACCGTGACGCTGGCGTCGATATGGTCGCTGGCGATGCGCTAGTTGACGCGATTAAGCCTTTCGCCAAACGTACTATGCGCGAAGGCGTCATGGCTGGCATCGGCGGTTTCGGTGCCATGTTCGAAATTAGCAAAAAATACAAAGAGCCTGTTCTGGTCTCTGGCACCGATGGTGTTGGTACTAAGCTGAAACTCGCTTTCCACCTGAATCGTCACGACACCGTTGGGATTGATCTGGTCGCCATGAGCGTGAACGACATTTTGGTGCAAGGTGCCGAGCCCTTATTTTTCCTCGATTATTTCGCCTGCGGCAAACTCGATGTTGCTACCGCGACAGATGTCATCAAAGGCATCGCCTTTGGTTGTGAGCAAGCAGGCTGCGCCCTGATCGGTGGCGAAACTGCCGAAATGCCATCCATGTACCCGGAAGGCGAATACGATCTGGCGGGTTTTGCGGTCGGCGCAGTAGAAAAATCTAAAATCATCGACGGCAGCAAAATCGCTCCCGGCGACGTCATCCTCGGTCTGGCATCGTCTGGCATCCATTCCAACGGATTCTCACTGGTACGCAAAATTATCGAAGTTGCTAACCCTGACCTGAATTCGGATTTCCACGGACGCACTCTGGCAGATGCCTTGATGGCACCGACCCGTATCTACGTCAAACCACTGCTGGCATTGATGGAGAGCATGGAAGTCAAAGGTATGGCGCATATTACCGGTGGTGGCTTGGTAGAAAACGTCCCTCGCGTGTTAGGAGATAAGTTGACCGCGATCCTCGACAGCAAAGCCTGGGCCATGCCACCACTGTTTACCTGGTTGCAACAACACGGCGGCGTGGCAGATGCAGAAATGCACCGTGTCTTCAACTGCGGCATCGGCATGGTTGTTATCGTCTCGCAAGAGAATGTGGATGCAGCGATGGCACAACTGCTTGCCGCTGGCGAAACCGTTTCTCGCATCGGCACCATTCGCGCCCGCGAAGGCGACGAGCATCAGACGATCGTGGTGTAAGCTTGCCATCAACTTATTAACTTAATACCGATGGGTGATCTGTCAGGGATGAACTGTCAGTTCAATACTGGTAGAGAGTATTTTTAAAAGGTGCAGGTATATCCTGCACCTTTTGTCTATTTGGCGTCAAAAAGATGGGAGTATATTTTTATTCGACACGGATTCTTTATTTAATCGATACTCTTGAGTTCATCTCGCCTTGCCGGGATAATTTTGCGTAAGCCCTATCAATAACAAAACCAAATCACAAAATCATCCAATGAATCCTATCTCAGACACAGCGTTTTATACCTGCGGCGTACGTGCTCAGGATGCTCAATCAGCAAAGCCTTTATGTGGCGACGCGTATGCGCATTTATTTATGACGGATCATGGCAACACGATTTTTGACCAGCTTAAAACCGATGTCAGACCCAATCAGAGTATTGCGGTACGGCATAGGATGATTGACGATTTTTTGCGTGAGCGTTTAGCTCAACAGCCAAAAACGAAAGTGATACTGATCGGCGCAGGGTTTGATGCACGGGCTTTCAGGCTGGATCACGGACATTGGTTTGAGATTGATGAGCCACAGGTCATCGAGCATAAAAATACCTGTTTGCCAGCAGCGTCCTGTGCCAATGCCCTGGAGCGTATCGCAATAGATTTTTCGCAAGAAACCTTGACCAATAAATTGCCAAAAAATGATGGCATGCCGGTCATTATTGTGATGGAAGGTGTGTTTGGATATTTGACCGAGACCCAAATTAAGCAAACCTTGCAGGCATTGCGGGCAGCGTATCCAAAACATAGTTTGATGTGCGATTTGATGAGTAAGCATTTCATCCAAAAGACGGGCAAGAAGCTCACAGACAGGATAGAAAAGTTAGGCGCAAAATTCCGGTTTTTCCCGGAGAATCCTAAAGATATTTTTGAGCGTTGCGGCTACCAGCATGCTGCCAGCGAATCCATCGTGGAAGAAACTTTGATAGTGCAAAAACAGCGCTTCCCTTTGTTTTTATTGCGGACATTTTTCAAGCGCATTATGCACGGTTACACGATGAACTTGTTTGAAGCGAAAGTGCACTAGCGCTAAACCGGAAACAGATTCAAAACAACACAACACCAAAGACAGCGCTGGAATAAAAAGTAACTTCAAAAAAAAATCGGCATCCGTGTCACACGCGATGCCGATTTTTTACGATCTGGGTATTGTTAGTCAGCTTATCTAATGCTGGACAACATAATTAGATGCCAGTCGTTGTGGGTATAAATACACCATTAATAAACTATAAATACAAAGCTGTTTTGAATCCGTGACACAAATTGAAATTCTGCAGATTGAATTTCAGCAAATTTAAACTCAACAAATTTAAACTCAACAGATTTAAACCTAAGCACTCACGTTGATCACTTGTCCGATTTTTTGCCCGTCCGTATTCACAGAAGGGCTTGGCGGTGGTGGCGCTTGATTTTGAGTTTGTGCTTGAGCCTGAATTTGAGCTTGTGCCTGCGCCTGCGCCTGCGCCTGCGCCTGCGCAGTTGCCTTGACGTTATCGTCATTGCTGGTCTTGGTGTTGTCCGGCTTTTGTGCCTGCAACTGATCCGTAGGACGCGGAGTAACCGGCGTTGGGGTAGTTGTGCTGCTGCTGACTGAACTAACGCTCATGATGAACTTTCTCTAGTGTTAAGCGTGATGGATGTTATTTTATTAAATTAGTTAATTCATTGAAATAACATCTTGAAAAGTATTTAAGCACTTATCTTAAATACCGATGGCAATTCATTGCAATTCATAATTTACTCATTCTATAGCATAGGCAATAAGCAGCGACAATCAAGGCAAATTACTCCATCAACTTAAAGTCGTGTCCCGTAATTGACTCACTCTTCACGGGTTTTGTACCTCGATTTAGCCTCTATCCAAGCCTGTATTTCTCAGTGCATTCGTATAATGATGCCATGACTTATAGCATCGTTTGGTTTAAACGTGATTTGCGTTTGCATGATCACATCGCCTTGCACACCGCAGCAAGCCAGGGGCCTGTGCTGTGTCTATACGTGGTCGAACCCTCTATTTGGGCGCAGCCTGATGCGGCAAATCAGCACTACCAATTTTTGTTAGAAAGCCTGCGCGATTTATATGTCGCACTGCGCCAACGTGGCGGACAGCTGCATATTTTAACGGGCGAAGTTACCAGCGTATTTGATCAGCTTTTTGCCAGCGCGCCTTTTTCCGCTATTTATTCGCATGAAGAAACCGGTAACGATGCCACCTACCAGCGCGATAAAGCCGTTGGCCGCTGGTGTCGTGCCCATCAAATTGCCTGGCATGAGTTTGCCCAATTCGGCGTAGTGCGTCGCCTACAAGATCGTGATGGTTGGCAGCGACAATGGAACGCGCATAACGACCTGCCTTGTGTGCCCGTGCCCGAGTTGACTGCGGCGAGTTTTGCGCCGCTGCCGCCATTATTGGCGATGCCGCAACTGCCTGCTTCGCCACAAGAGTTGGGCTTGGACGCCTACGATCCGCCACAACGGCAACGCGGTGGCCGGCAGTCTGGTTTGAGCGTGTTAGACAGTTTTTTGACTGACCGCAGCAATCAATATCGCGGCGGAATTTCTTCCCCTTTATCTGCGCCGACCGCCTGTTCTCGTTTGTCACCGTATCTGGCGTTTGGTTGTGTCAGCTTGCGAGAAATCGTGCATGCTACTCGACGGCAAGTCGCTTCGTTGTCGCCGTCGTCACCATTATCGCCCGGTACCAGCCGCCAAAAACAAGGTTTGAATGCTTTTGTCAGTCGCTTATATTGGCATTGTCATTTCATCCAAAAACTAGAGAGCGAGCCGCAACTGGAGTACCGCAATCTGCATCGGGGTTATGACGGTTTGCGTGAGCATGACTGGAACCAGGCGCACTTCGAGGCGCTGACCTCGGCGCGCACTGGCTGGCCTCTAGTCGATGCTTGCGTGACCATGTTGCATCAGACTGGCTGGCTTAATTTCAGAATGCGGGCCATGCTGGTTTCGGTCGCCGCTTATCCGCTGTGGCTGGACTGGCGGCCAGTAGGACATTGGCTAGCGCGGCAGTTTTTGGATTACGAACCGGGCATCCACTGGAGCCAGATGCAAATGCAGTCTGGTACGACCGGTATCAATGTGCCGCGTATTTACAATCCGATTAAGCAAGCCAGCGACCATGATCCGCATGGGCGCTTTGTACGTCGCTGGCTACCTGCAATGCGGCGCGTACCCGACTCATGGTTGTTTGAACCTTGGCGTATGCCGCCCGATGTGCAGGCGGCTTGCGGCGTACAGGTGGGTGTTGATATCGCCATGCCTGTGGTCGATATTGATCTCGCAACCCGCGAAGCCAAAGCACGTCTGTTTGCCTTACGCACCCAGTCCGGTGTGAAATCAGCCAAGGCAGCGATTGTAGAAAAACATGGTTCACGCAAAAAAGATACCGGCAGAACGCGACGCAAATCAGCCGCCAATGCGGCGCAGCAGAATAGCCAGTTAGATTTAGGATTTTGAAGCAGGAAGACAATTGCAGAATTGCAGTGCTTACTCCAGACGAAATTGATCTTGTTAAAGCGGATGGCAGTACATATCGGGTCAGGATTTTAACTCCCTCTCCAGCAAGCGGAAGAGGGGGAATAAAGTCTAAAAAAAAACGTAAAAAGAATTTAGGATAATTTATATACTGATGGTAAGTATATTTTAAGTGTCCATATAGTAATTGGACAATCTCGCATATTTAGTAAAAATAATTGGGAGTATATTAATTCCCTTGCAATCAGTGAAGCAAAGTACCTGCAGAAAGTCACCCGGGCAAGTGAACTTAGTAAGACCGTATTTCATCATCCGCTCAACAAGGAAAGATCACATGCGCATGCGCAAAAAATCGGATTTGCCGACCAAACTCTGCCCGCAATGCAATCGCCCGTTCGCCTGGCGAAAAAAATGGGAAAAGGTATGGGATGAGGTGAAATATTGTTCCGAACGCTGCCGCCGTGATAGCAAGGCTAGCGTATGACCTCTGCATCATTCATCCCGACTGCCGTACCAAAAGCCGCGCCAGAGGCGAACGTGATTTATTGGTTTCGCAACGATCTGCGCCTGGACGATAATCCCGCTTTGACACACGCCTGCCAGCATGCGAGTAACTTAGTCCTCGTGTATTGCCACGATCTCGTCATGGAGAAAATGACACGCTGGAATGTGCCGCGCACTAGCCAGCACCGCCAGTATTTTTTAGCATCGGCCTTAGCTGATTTAAATGCACAACTCAGTTTGCAAGACAGTCAATTGCTAGGGATTAAGGGCAGCGCCGCAGAACGCCTGCCCGCATTAGCGCGTGATATCGGTGCCACCACAATTTATTGCGAAGAGATCGCCGCGCCGGAAGAGCAAGAGGAAGTTGCCACTTTGCGCGCAGCCGGTTTGACAGTGCATACGGTCTGGCAATCTAGCCTGCTTGACCCAGCCGATTTACCGTTTGCGGTTGATGCTTTGCCTGACGTTTTTACCAGCTTTCGCACCTTGGTCGAGCGGCATGAAGTGCAGCCACCATTACCGCTGCCAAGACCGGAGAAGATTCCGGCCTTGCCACCGACTTTCGCTGCCGTGCGTGAACAATGGAATAAGGCCGATCTGTTGATATCGCCGATGCTTACGACGCACGCAAAGTCTAAACTTCAATATCAGGTTCAAGCAGATAGCCGCTCATCTTTCCCGTGTTTTTTACCTGCATTTTCTGGTGGCGCAACTACGGCCTCTGCACATTTGCAGCAGTATTTTGAGCGTAAGCTGGCGCACACTTATAAGCTGACACGCAATGGTTTAACGGGAGCAGATTATTCCACTAAATTTTCTCCCTGGCTGGCGTCTGGCGCAATGTCGGCGCGCAGTGCTTACGTGGCGTTGAAAGAATTTGAAGCAACTCACGGTGCCAACGACAGCACATATTGGATTTGGTTTGAGTTGTTGTGGCGTGACTATTTCCGGTTATTGCATCTTAAATATGGTCGCCAACTTTACCTCGCAAAAGGTCTGACCAGCTTGCCGCCGCCAACGCACAGTGCACGCAGATTTGATGCTTGGTGCCAGGCCAGAACCGGAGAGCCACTGGTTGATGCTGGCATGGCAGAACTGGCCGCTACCGGTTATTTATCTAATCGCTTGCGCCAGATTGTTGCCAGTTATCTGATTCACGATCTGGGCTGCGACTGGCGTGCTGGTGCTGCCTGGTTTGAGGCGCAATTGATTGATTACGATGCCTACAGCAATCAGGGTAATTGGCTATATATCTCTGGACGAGGTACCGATCCCCGTAACGGACGACGATTTAATATTCAGAAACAAGTTCATGATCATGATAGGGACGGTATTTATCAACGGCTCTGGAACGCACTATAAAGAATGACGATGACCACAACGCAAATGACATCCCAAACCACACTCAGATTGATACTCGGAGACCAGCTTAATCTGCAGCATCGCTGGTTTAAAGAGGTAGATGATGTCACTGTCTATGTCTTGATGGAGGTGCGGCAAGAGACCGATTACGTGCTACATCATGCACAAAAAATTCTGGCCATTTTCGCCGCGATGCGCGATCTGGCGCGGCAGTTGCGCGAGGCAGGTCATAGAGTGCATTACCTCGCCATTGATGATGCGCATAATCTGCAATCCATGCCAGCCAATATTGATGCGTTGATCGCGCACTATCAAGCCACGGTATTTGAATATCAGGCTCCGGACGAATGGCGTCTGGATCAGCAGCTGTACCAGCATGGCCGTCGTTCGCACATTCCCTGGAGGATGGTCGATAGCGAGCATTTTTATACCACCCGCCATCAAGCTGCAGACATTTTTATGGGACGCAAGCAATGGTTGATGGAGTTCTTCTACCGCCAGATGCGGGTACAGAATCAGGTATTGATGGAAGATGCCAAGAAGCCAGTCGGCGGCCAATGGAACTATGATCACGACAATCGCAAACCTTGGCGCGGCACGCCTTTAGAGCCGCAAGATGCGCGCACCTTGCATGATCATTCTGCCTTATGGAAAACCATTGTCGATGCTGGAGTAAAGAGCTTTGGTAATCCCAAAGCCGATCAATTGGCATGGGCACTGAACCGCGATGAAGCCTTGCAACAACTGGACGCATTTATCAAGAATGCGCTGCCGCAGTTTGGGGACTTTCAAGATGCGATGAGCGTAAAAGCCTGGCGCTTATTTCACTCGTTGTTGTCGTTTGCCTTAAATGTAAAAATGCTCAACCCGCGTGAAGTCGTTGCCAAAGCCGAGGCCGCCTATCACGCAGGCCATGCACCGTTGGCTGCAGTAGAAGGTTTTATCCGGCAAATATTGGGCTGGCGGGAATATGTGCGCGGAGTCTATTGGACGAATATGCCGGAATACGCCGAGAAGAATTTTTTTGCTCACACTCGTAAGCTTCCTAGCTGGTTTTGGGATGGCAAAACCAAGATGAATTGTCTTTCGCATGCGATCACGCAATCGCTGGAGCAAGCGCATGCACATCACATCCAGCGCCTGATGGTGATCGGCAATTTCGCCCTGCTGGCAGGCTTAGATCCGGCCGAGGTACATCGCTGGTATTTGGGTATCTACATCGACGCATTTGAGTGGGTAGAACTTCCCAATACCATCGGCATGAGTCAGTTCGCTGATGGCGGATTACTCGCCACCAAGCCTTATGTCTCCAGCGCCGCCTACATCGATCGTATGAGCGATTACTGTAAAGGCTGTCACTACGATAAAAAAGCCCGTATCGGCAAAAACGCCTGTCCCTACAATGCGCTGTATTGGGATTTTTTCCATCGCAATGAGAAGACGCTGGCGAAGAATCCACGTATCGGTATGGCTTACCGGCAGTTGGAAAAAATGGACGAGGGAGCGATTGTAGATTTTCAGACGCAGGCAGCTTGGATATTGGAGAATTTGGATTCGCTGTGAGTTTTTTCAGAGGATTGGCTTGATCTGAATTAGTATATTGATGTCTCTTATAAGCTATTAGTTTTGTAGTCCAGATTAAAATCGCTTATTACAGGCACACCTGATGAAATTAATCAAAAGCGGTTTTGCGACATTCATATTTTGTTATGCTCAACTGCTGCATGCACAAACATGTCCTGCCAGAATTCATCTATCAGAAAACCTAAACGACTTACCGGAGGGATGGACTTCAAAATTGATGAAATCGGAACATCAATTACTAAGCATGGATATCTTTGACGGCCCGACAGATGCAGAGGCTTTAGGATTGCTAAAGCCGGATTTTATTGATTTAGGTAGTTCAAATTACAAGGCGCTTTAGAGATTTTCTAATCCTGTCGGAAACGCCGAGATTTGGATGAGATGCCATTACTACGCAACTGCTTTTGTTCTTCAAAAAAGATTAAATTCGGACGTAACTCAATGCGCAACAACGTCAATCCGCTCATTACCTATCGTTGCTAGCTGTTTGAAAAAATAGTGCTCAAGGCTAGCTGTTTGAAAAAATAGTGCTCAAGTTGTGAACCATGCTGAGATGGTTAGCTGGTTATGAGCACACTTAATCCAAACTACTAATTACATTATTCCCACGCCGACGGATCAATATTGCCCAGCCCCTTAAATACGGGTTTAGAAAACCAATACCCCTGCATCAATTCAATACCGGATGCGAATAAAAAATCACGTTCCGCGCGGGTTTCTATGCCTTCTGCGAGAACTTTAATATTCAGTTTTTTGCAGATAGAAGTAATCCCTTCAACAATCGCCTGACGCGGCAGATGATGGTCTACCCCACGTACTAAATCCATATCGATTTTGACAAAATCCGGTTGATATTCCGATAGCAAATTGAGGCCTGCGTAACCGGCGCCAAAGTCATCAATCGCCGTCTGAAAACCAAAGTTTCTATACTCACGGATGATGTGTACCAGATGTGGCCGGTCTTGTACCCGCTCGCCCTCGGTAACCTCAAATATAATTTTCTCCACCGGAAAATTATATTTCCGTGCAGCCTCAAGCGTGGTGCGGATGCAGACTTCAGGGCGATACACCGCATTCGGTAAAAAATTGATGGATAAGAATTCTGTCATGCCCAGTTTGGCTGCGCCCTCGACTGCTTTCATACGACATAGCTGATCAAAGCGATAGCGATTGTGATCATTGATTTGCGCCAGAATGCTGGCGGCGGATTCACCGTTTGGGCCGCGCACTAATGCCTCATAGGCGACGATGGAGCGGGTAGAAAAATTGACTATCGGTTGATAGGCATATTCAAATTCGATTTCAAAAGGCTCGTTACTTTGACAACCAACACAAGCTCCGCTGACATCTACATTGTTATCGCTGTTTGACTTGATGGGTAAGATTGAAATCATCGTGTACTCTTTTCTTTAACATCATCAGTATTAGAGCATTGGCATGGCTAGCCATGTCGAAAGTCTGTAAGGCATAATTATTTTATCGCATTACTATTCAATTTATTTGGGCCTTGCATTAGTTGCTAAAGAAAAGTGTTATCAAATATATGCAGTGCCTATAATTGATAGGGATTATGGGATTATGGGATTAAAGCTGGATTAAGATTGCTGATAATTCCTTAACATGTCGTGGTGACTAGAACATTCTTCCCTGTGGTGTTTTGTGTTTGGTGTTCGCAATTAATTCGTAGTGATAAGCATACTCCCCTATTTATTTTTTAAATATTCCGTATTGTCCAATGATTATATGGACGATTAAAATATACTAATTGGGAGTATATATTTCGTGTGCCAAAGCAATGAAGATCCGATTCAATCAATTTGATTCAACGAAGGTTTAACTGGAGTTCTCGTTATGAAACGTCGTGCAACGCTTGCCTTATTGTTTTGTTTGTTTTCTGCTCCCGCTTTTGCTTTGTATGATCCCAAGCCGGATGCTGCTTTGTCGGCGGTACAGGGTGAGTGGAAAGGCGCTCTGACTTATCGCGATTACAGCAAGCCGGATCGCTTGGTGACGTTGCCGACGCGTTTGTTTATTGCCTTGGGCGCGCCGAATGAGCTGGTGCTGCATTATGTGTTTGATGATGGTCCGTCCAAGACGGTATTCTCTTATGAGCGAATGAATTTTGATTTTCTTAAAAACGAAATTGCCTGGGCTTCCGGATCTTCTGAAAAATCTGTATCGGTCGGACGCATCACCTCCAACATTGTGGATGGATCTGGCCGGAAAATTTTATTTGAACGCAAGGATGGCGATAAGCTGGACCGCTATACCCTTGAACTTTCTGCTGGCGTTTTTAAGTTGTCTAAAGATGAGGTGAGCGCAGACGGTACGAGCACTTTCCGCAATAAGTTTGAGTTTGTTCGTCCTTGAATTGAGTGCGCGATCTGTGCAAACGATTCAAACCGCCGCTCTTGTCTTAGAACCTCAGGTAATCGCGCATGCAGAGGAGATGTGGATTGTCCTCAGTGATCCTGCAATATATGAATTTGAGAATGGGCCGCCGGCATCGCTGGATTGGTTGCGGGCTCGATATGCCAGGCTGGAGGCAAGACATTCACCAGATGGGCAGCAGCAATGGCTAAACTGGGTGATTCGCTTACCGACTTCTGAATTGATAGGATATGTGCAAGCTACCATCTACCCGGATCGACGAGTCTTTGTGGCGTATGAATTGTCCAGCGCTTATTGGGGGCGTGGTCTTGCGACTCAGTCGGTTACTGCGATGATGGCGCATCTGACTGAGTATAATCAAATAAACGATTATTTTGCAATACTCAAACGAGATAATATGCGGTCGTATCGATTACTGGAACGTTTAGGATTTGTACTTGCTACCGTAGATCAGCGTATTGAATATGGTCTGGAGTCTGATGAATTACTGATGTGTTGTATAAAAAATAGCCTGGCTGTAGTAAATATGTCTTTGTTTTACATGCGTAATCTGACGACGTTTTTCTAGTGCCGGACACATTTCGATACAAGCGCATTTGACGACGGATCAATGTATTGCAGGATAATAGTTTGTACTTTATTTGTCATTATTTGCCATTGGCATATTTTGATATCAACCCAGATACTCAAACGAGATTCGAAACGAGATTCCAGATGCCAGCTCCTCATCCATCTACGATTACCCTGGTTATTTTATTGCCCTTGATTGCCTGGCGCATGTACGCGCGGGTTCGTAAATTAGTAGGTCGCCAGCGCTTATCTAAAATACGTCCATGGATTACTTTAGTGATTTTTCCATTGATATTAGCTGCGTTGGGCTTTCTCGCGCGTGAGCATATTGACCGTCTGTCGTATTTGCTTGGTGGTCTTGTAATCGGCGCAGGGCTGGCTGTTTACGGTTTGAAAAAAACTCTGTTCGAACCTACGCCGCAAGGCTTGTTTTATACGCCCAATGCGCATCTTGGTATTGCCTTATCGCTGCTGTTTTTTTGCCGGATTGTATATCGTATGCTGGAGGTCTATGTGCTCAATCCGGTAGAAACACACGACTCCCTGAGTTTTGCTGCCAGCCCACTCACGCTAATAGTATTTGGGGTGCTGGCAAGTTACTACATCGGATATGCGATTGGCTTATTGCGCTGGCGCTTTGCGGTAATGCGTGCGAAAGCAGAACGCGAAGCCTTAGCAGTTGACGCATCTGCCGATACAGCGCCGACCCTGCAAGCATAAATATACTGCGCATCTCTTAGCTCAACGATAGCCAGAGATTGTCCCAATCGTCGGGCTGAAACGTACCCTCTCGTTTAAAAATAAACTGGTTTTGCGCATTCAGAACAAAGTGGGTGGGTTGTTTGACGATAGTGCCAAAATTGTCCTTATGACCGGGCGCATTGCGCCAAACCGTGGGGAAGCGTTGTTCTTTTGGGATAGCGAGCGATACCA
Source organism: Undibacterium sp. GrIS 1.2 (assembly GCF_040544435.1). Taxonomy (NCBI): domain Bacteria; kingdom Pseudomonadati; phylum Pseudomonadota; class Betaproteobacteria; order Burkholderiales; family Oxalobacteraceae; genus Undibacterium; species Undibacterium sp. GrIS 1.2. The sequence continues at coordinate 130,852 of NZ_JBEONP010000001.1, read as the reverse complement.
GTCGATTGTAAGTCTCAAAGTCGCCCTTATCCTGATCAATATTGACACCGAGCAGAACAAATTTTCGGCGGGCATTGCCTACATAAAATTCACGCATCAGCTTGAGATCCCGGGTGCATAGGTTACAACCACTGGTAAAAAAGCTGACTAATACCGTTTGTCCCATAAGATCGCTCAGCTTAAACGCTTTGCCATTGATATCTGTCCCCTGCATCGTAAAGGTCGGTGGTTCTTTTTTTTCTTGTGCAAACAATGCAGAACTGCTCAAGGCGATACTACCCATTGCGGCTGTTTGCATAAATTTTCGTCTGTTCATTTTTCACCTTGTCGGTCAATTCTTGCAGTAGGTATGAGATAAGGGATTTCTAAAAATCCTTAATTGGTACTGGTAAAGATTTAATGCTTATAAAAATGCGTAGCAAGGCCTGATCGTAATGCACTTGAGTACGGAGTTTGGATGTTCGCTTCAGATAGATTCATCATTTAATCGGTTCACGATCTCGTAGAGACATCATTTTTTATGTCCTCGTTATTTCTGAGTCGTATCCGTTTCTAAAACCTTACAATTATTTTATCTGTCGTCTTAGCATAGTGCAGAATAGAGCTTCTTAAAACGCTTAACTCAATACAATGCCCACTCAATCTGCCACTCCACAACGCTGCTCCTGGGCTAATCCAGCCAATCCTCTTTATCTGGCGTACCACGATCAGGAGTGGGGCGTGCCTTGTCATGATGAGCGGCGTTTGTTTGAAATGCTGAATCTGGAGGGGGCGCAGGCGGGTTTGAGTTGGGAAACGATCCTCAACAAGCGTGAGAATTATCGCCTTGCATTTGATGATTGGGATGCAAAAAAAATTGCTGTATATGATGCGGATAAAGTAGCGAGTTTGCTGGCAAATGCGGGGATAGTGCGTAATCGCCTGAAGGTGGCTGCGGCGATTACCAATGCTAATGCCTATTTGCGTTTATGTGACGAGCTTGGTAGCTTGGATGTGTATTTGTGGGCGCATGTGAATGGCAAGCCGATTCACAATAGCGGTGAGCGTATTATTAAAACCGAATTGTCTGACCGGATCTCAAAAGATTTGATTAAACGTGGGTTTAAATTTGTTGGCTCGACGATTATTTATGCCTACATGCAGGCCATTGGAATGGTGCAAGATCATGCCGCCGATTGCGATTGGCGCATAAAACAATAGACTAATAAGTCGATAAAAAGGCCAGCTTTTGCTGGCCGTTTTGTTAGGCTATCTGTTAGTTGATCTGTTGATCGCTGTTTTGGTCGATCTATTGATCGTAAGTTGCGCTTTGGTGCAACTTAAGCTTGTATCAATACGTAGCTCAATGCTGTGTTTGGTTAAACTCTTGCGCCAGCGATTGTAAAGGTGCGACATCCAAAACAACGGGAGCAATCGTCGGCGGCAGGGCAATACGTACTGGTTTGCTATTCATATTGGTAGAGGACAGCACGTTCATGGTGGCGTCCGGTGCTGCGTCCCAGATCGGATCGTCGATGCCTTCAAATACGTGTTTGAGTTGCTCGCCCCAAGTACTGCGTATCATCTGGAAGTATTGATTTTTCTCATCAATCGTGACGAAGCGGGTGACGGCCAGACGATCGGTTTCGTACACCAGCATATCTAATGGCAAGCCGACGGATACATTGGAACGCAGGGTAGAATCCATCGAGATCAGCGCACATTTTGCGGCTTCGTCCAGCGGCGTCAATGGATTGACTACCCGGTCAATAATCGGTTTACCGTACTTGGCTTCACCGATCTGGAAGTAAGTATTTTCATTATGCGATTCAATGAAATTACCGGCAGAATAAATCTGAAATAAGCGGCAACGTTCGCCTTTGACTTGTCCACCAAAGATCAGGCTGACATTAAAATCGATACCAAATTCCGACAGGGATTGTGCGTCGCGTTTATGTACTGTGCGCACCGCTTCGCCGACGATACGGGCAGCTTCGTACATGTTGGGCGCATTCCAGATCGTGCTGCCATCAACACACACGTGTTCTGCGACTAATTGGCGTATCGATTGGGAAATAGAGAGATTGCCTGCGGTCATCAAGACCATCATGCGGTCGCCCGGATTTTCAAATACGCTCATTTTACGGAACGTACCAACTTGATCCACACCCGCATTAGTACGAGAGTCAGAGAGAAAAACTAGCCCAGCATCCAGGCGCATGCCAACACAATATGTCATTGTTACAAGTCAATAAACTAAAGCCATATTTTACCTTAAGGCAAAATGGTTTAGCTGATTTAGGGCTCTTAAGTGCCTATGGAATGTCGCTTGATTGTCAGATAGTGTGTAATCCGTTTGTGAATTGCCAACGGTTTCTTAGGACTTACACAAAACTACCCCGACGGTAGAAGTGCTATCACTGGTACTTATTGTTGAACTGGCATGACTTGTACATTGACGTCCAGCATTTCTTCTCCACCGCCGCGTCGCACGCCACGGATAGGCGCAGCGGAATCATAATCGCGTCCGACTGCCAGGCGGCAATAAGCATCGGTCATCAAACGTGCATGCGTGACATCAATACTGACCCAACCCGAGAAATCACTGTCTTCCACCCATACATCCACCCAGGCATGACTTTCTGCATGGCTGCTGGTGCCGGGATCAATATAGCCAGAAACATAGCGCGCCGGAATACTGTGAGCATGGCAGCAGGCTAAAAACAGATGTGCATGATCCTGACAAACGCCGCGACCTAAGCTGAGCGCATCGTCTGCGCTGGTCGTCACTAGCGTTGCACCGCTTTGATACTCAATTGCACCAAAAATAAGCTCTGCTAGTTTGAGCGCCTCCGGAGTTTTAGTTTTTCCTTGGGTTTGAGTTTTCCCGTGCGTGTTGAATGTTTTTCCTGCTAAATTCCCTGCAAAACTGCCGGCGGCAAAATCCATAATTTGTGGCGTCGGCTCAGTCAAGCGGGTGGCAACAGAAAAAATCAGCGGCGACAAGGTTTCGATTGAGTTCAAACGACCTTGGTATGGGTAGATTGTTTCGACCAAACCTTGTGCGACGATGGACAAAGCATCATGCTGACCAGTGATGGTCAGCATATGCGACAGGTTGCCATACGCATCGGTGTAGGCGTGACGCTGGCCCGAAGTAGTGATTTGCCAGGACAAGGCGTGTTGTTGTAACTCCTCCCTTGGTGTCAGACGAAGTTGCTGTATGGTGTAAGCCAAAGGCGCGGTGTAGCGGTAGATGGTCTCGTGTCTGATGGAGAGTTTCATACGAATTAATATACTCCCGTTTATTTTCTAGATAATCGGCTGATTGTCCAAATATTCTTTGGACGATCTAAAATTACTACCATGGAGTATATTTTTTGATTCTTTATCGTTGGTAGATTACGCGGCAAGTGGCACCAGGAAGTTACGGCTGACACGATTGCCCAGTTCGAAAATCCTTTGCAAAAATTCTGTCAGCGTTTCATGCAAGCCTGCTTCGAGAATATCTTCAATGCAGGCAAATTGCAGCTCTGCATGTAGTTTGCCGGCAAAGCGTTCGGTATCGGCCGAGACATCATTGCTGACTTGCTTCAGGTTTTGTACCACCTCGTCCATGCAGGCCAATAAAGAACGTGGCATGTCCCCACGCAATATCAGCAGCTCTGCCACGCGCTCTGGCGTGATAACGTCACGATATACCTTACGATAAATTTCAAAACCTGAGACCGAGCGCAATAAGGCTGCCCAATAATAGAAATCTCTTTGAGTGGCTTTTTCACTGATGCCTGCTTCTTTGGCGCCATGGAACTTCACATCTAAGATGCGCGACGTGTTATCGGCACGTTCTAAAAAAGTGCCCAGACGGATGAAGTGGATTGCTTCATCTTTCAGCATCGTACCCAGCGTTACACCACGGGACAAGTGCGAACGGTATTTGACCCATTCAAAAAACTGGCTAGGGTCGTTTTCCAGCACGCCGCTGTTCAGGTGTTGCTGCATATCCAGCCAGGTTGCGTTTTGGGTCTCCCATACCTCGGTGGTTAGAGTGCCACGAACGGCGCGGGCGTTTTCACGCGCTTCGGTCAGACAGGCTGCGATGGACGACGGATTATCCGGGTCGCGCACCATAAAATCGAGCACGTCTTTCGCATTGAGTACACCGTATTTTTTATCAAATGCGGACTGCAATTCCGAAATGCCCAGCATCGCACGCCAGCCTTGCTCTGCACTCTCAATTGATTGCGGGAGCATCGATGTTTGAATATTTACATCCAGCATACGGGCAGTATTTTCGGCGCGTTCTGTATAGCGTGCCATCCAGAATAAGTGATCAGCGGTGCGGCTCAGCATAAATTTTCTCCAGCGCGGCAAGTTATTTGGGCATTCGATCGGACTTGATCCGGTCTGATATCAGCAAACGAATGAGGAAACTATTTTTCTAGTATCCAGGTATCTTTTGTCCCGCCACCCTGCGATGAATTAACCACCAGCGAACCTTCTTGTAAGGCCACACGGGTCAAACCACCAGGTACCATCGAGATGGTTTTGCCGGACAACACAAATGGACGTAAATCAATATGGCGCGGCGCGATGCCACTCTCAACATAAGTCGGACAAGCCGATAATGCCAGCGTCGGTTGTGCGATATAGCCGTCAGGTTTGGCGAGCAGACGCTGGCGGAAATCTTCAATTTGCGCTTTGGTCGATGCAGGTCCTACCAACATACCGTAGCCACCCGCGCCATGTACTTCTTTAACAACCAGCTCAGGTAAATGCGCTAAGGTATAGGCTAAATCTTCGGGTTTGCGGCATTGGTAAGTCGGGACATTATTCAGGATCGGTTGCTCAGTCAGATAGAACTTAATCATGTCCGGTACAAACGGATAAATCGATTTATCATCTGCCACACCGGTGCCGATTGCGTTTGCTAGGGTCACGCGGCCAGCGCGATACACCGACAACAAACCAGGCACACCAAGCGAAGAATCGGGACGGAAGGCCAGCGGATCGAGGAAGTCATCATCCACTCGGCGATAAATCACATCGACGCGTTTAGGTCCGCGTGTGGTGCGCATAAATACTGCGTTATCGTTGACGAATAAATCTTTACCTTCTACCAGTTCCACGCCCATCTGCTGCGCTAAAAATGCATGTTCAAAATAGGCGGAGTTATACATCCCTGGTGTCATCACGACGATCGTCGGGTCATTCACGCCGACCGGTGCAACCGAACGTAAATTATCCAGCAACATATCAGGGTAATGATCTACCGGCGCAATTTTGTTACGGGCAAATAATTCCGGGAAAAGTCGCATCATCATCTTGCGATCTTCCAGCATGTAGGACACGCCAGACGGTACCCGCAGATTATCTTCCAGCACATAAAACTCACCGGCACCGGCGCGCACAATATCGACACCTGCGATATGGGCATAGATATCCGAGGCGACCGAAATACCTTGCATCTCTGGCCGGTATTGCGCATTTTTATAAATTTGTTCAGCGGGAATAATGCCCGCCTTGATGATGTTTTGATCGTGATAAATATCATGAATAAACATATTCAAGGCTTTGACGCGCTGTACCAGACCAGTCTGTAAATGTGACCATTCGCTAGCAGGAATAATGCGGGGAATAATGTCAAAGGGGATCAGGCGTTCGGTACCGGCATCGTCGCCATACACTGCAAAGGTAATGCCGACGCGACGGAATGTCAGATCAGCTTCTGCACGCTTACGTTGTATAGTCTCTGGAGATTGCTGCTTTAACCAGGTATTAAATTCGCGGTAATGATCACGGATGTGATTTTCTATATTTGCTGCCGAGCCAGCTACTGAGCTTGCTGACTCTATGCCATCAGCAGCCATTTCATTAAAAAATTTTGCCATGATGCGGTTTCGCTGTTATTTGAGTTTTACTATAGTTTCAGTTTCTACTATCAAGAACTATGCCAGTGTATTTTTGGCATTGCAAAACATACTTCAGGTTACGTCGTCTTTGGATCAAACCTAGATCAAACATCAGGGGCACGAATATAATCAATCAAGTCCACAGTGCGAGGATCTGGTGCAGGTGTCATCAGGCTGATCAGTACCATGCTGATGATCCCTGCCGGCACACCAAATACCCCGGCCGAAATCGGAGCGATATGCCACCATTGATTTAATACACTACCACCGAATAGTGGATGTGTGTTGAGCATGTAATAAACACACACAATAAAACCGACGCTGATACCTACAATGGCACCTTGTTGGTTCGCACGTTTCCAAAAGATGCCCAATACCAGTGCAGGGAACAGGGTAGATGCTGCCAGCGAAAATGCCGCACCGACTAACGATAAAATATCTGCAGGCTTAAGCGATGCCACATAAGCAGCGACTAGCGCCACCACCAATAATAGTAGTTTAGAAATAGTCACCCGCTTTTGCGTCGACGCATTGGGGTCAACAATTTTGTAATAAATATCGTGCGACAGCGAATTAGAAATTGTCAGCAGCAAACCGTCCGCAGTCGATAAAGCGGCGGCCAGACCACCTGCGGCAACCAGGCCGGAAATGACATAAGGCAAACCTGCAATCTCAGGTGTCGCGAGCACGACGATGTCACCATCAATCGCAATCTCTGCAAGCTGGACAATGCCATCGTGGTTTATATCAGTAATATTCACCAGCGGATTGAGTTTGTCGATGCTGGCCCAATAGGTGACCCATGATGGCAATTTAGAAAATTCAGTACCGACCAGTGAGGTATAAATATCGTACTTCACTAAAATCGCTAGAGCAGGGATCGTGATGTACAACAGCATGATAAAAAATAGTGACCAGAAGACCGACTCACGGCTCTCCCTCACTGACGGCGTCGTGTAGTAACGGATTAGTACATGGGGCAAAGCCGCAGTACCCATCATCAGGCAAAATACTAAGGCCAAAAAATTATTACGCTTGATGTCAGATTCGTTTTTGTCTTTTGCGGCATACGGCATGTAAGTAGTGACGCTGGGTTCTGCGCGTGCCAGATTGTTATTCTTGGCATCAGTCCATCGCAGCTGCGCCTCTTGCGGTGTTTTAGGATAATTGCTTAATACCCGCGCTGCTGCTTTGATTTCGATCAGTGAGGCATTGCCAGATTTAAGCTCATCTAGCTGGTGTTGTAATTCCAACCGTCCCTCTTCCCATGACGCAGGCAGATGCTGGATTTTTTGCTGGAACACCTCAGCACGTTGTTTAAAAATAGCCCGGACTTCTTGTTCTTTGGGATCACTTGCAAACAGCTTTTCTTTAGCGCTTAATTGCGACAGTTTGGAACCGTAGGCAATTTGCGGGATCGGCATCTGGGTCTGTGTTTGAGCATGCTTCGCTGACAACCATGTGACCGGAATCATGTACGCAATAATGATGATGATGTATTGCGCAACCTGGGTCCATGTCACTGCCCGCATACCACCCAAAAAAGAGCAGACCAGAATACTTGCCAGACCTAAAAAAATGCCTATAGAAAAATCCACACCGGTAAAGCGCGAGGTGATTAAACCAACACCATAAATCTGCGCGACGACGTAGGTGAATGAAATGAAGATCGTCGCAATCACGGCCAGTACGCGCACGATATTGCTACCATTCGCGCCGGCATAACGGGTGCCTAAAAAATCCGCAATACTGTACTGCCCAAATTTGCGTATATAAGGTGCGATTAACAACGCAACCAGACAAAAACCACCGGTCCAGCCAATGATGTAGGCAAGACCATCAAAGCCCTGTAAATACAAGCCACCCGCAAGACTTAAAAAACTAGCTGCCGACATCCAGTCTGCCGCCGTTGCCATGCCATTAAAAACAGCGGGTACACGCCGGCCAGCGACATAGTATTCAGAAATATCCGAGGTGCGGCTCATGACGCCAATACCAGCGTAAATCACGATGGTAGAGAACATGAACAGATAACCTATCCAGGCACGGGGTACGCCTTCTTTTTCCAGTACCGCAAGGCTGATCAAAAATATGATGAACAGCAGCGTGTACCAGGCGTAATAGCGTGTTAGTCGCTTAGAAAATCCAGCCTGTGCCATTAGTGGCTGTCCTTTATTTGAGATAAATCAGGATTTTTTGCTGAAATTTCGGAGTGGTAAGCGTCTTCAACTTTACGCATCCAAAGTGAGAAAACAGCTAGTAAAGCGACATAAAATAAAGTTAAGCCTTGCGCTGCCATATAAAAAGAAAATGGCCATCCAAAAAAAGTGTAGGCAGATAATTCTCTGGCAAAAAAGAGAATGCCAAAAGTCAAAAAAAACCAGCTCATCAACAAAAATGCAGTCAGGTATCTGGTACGCCGCCAGTGAGTAGCCGCAGTAGTTTTTGATTTGTTCAGCGGACTGATACTTTTATCAGTTTCCATTTCAAGGCTTTCAGGTCTTGGAGTCTAAATATTATTTGCGGATTATTTCTAAAATTTGACTAGTATTAAGATATTTGGTACTAAGCTAGCTAATATCCCCAAGCAAACTGGCATGTGGATTCATCTGAAATGACACCCGGAATATGCAGCCTGGATAATGCGGATTTTGATTGCGTGGATTCGCCATAATGTCGATAGGCGCATTATGTTGCTGAGCAATTTCGCGTACGATAGAAAGCCCTAATCCGCTGCCTTGTACATTGTTATCCAGAATACGATAAAAGCGTTCAAACACATGCTCATGTTCTGATACCGGAATCCCAGGTCCATTGTCTTCTACTTCCAATATCGCCAGCGCCTGCTCTTCACTCACCCGGATTCTGACGGTGACGCTTAAACCTTTTGGTGTATAGCGAATCGCGTTATCAATCAGATTGCTTAATAACTCGCGCAGCATCAGCGGACTGCCAAATATAAAAACAGGAAAATCTGGTTGCTCTAATCCCAGATCAATTTCATAAGAGAACGAGGTCTGTATCCAGTCATGTACGGTGCTGCGTACCAGCTCACATAGCTCAATCGACTCTAAGGGTTTGGTGGCTGGCGTTTGATTTTCTGCCCTTGCTAAAGTCAGCAGTTGGTTGATCAGGCGGGTAGCCGCCTCCGAACTTTTAGCTAGCTGCAAAAGTGAACGATGGATTTCTGTCTGATCGGTCTGGCGCAAGGCTAATTCAGATTGCATGCGCATACCCGCCAGCGGAGTTTTCATCTGATGTGCTGCATCAGCGATAAAGCGTTTTTGGATGACGATGGTTTGCGCTAAACGTTCTAACATCTCATTGAGTGAGCGCACCAGAGGCGTGATTTCTTCCGGTACGTGGCGCGAGTCTATCGGGCTAAGATCGTCGGGCCGCCTGGCGCGTATTCTATGTTGTAATTCGGCTAGCGGCGATAGTCCGCGACTCAAAGCAAACCAGACTAAGGCAAGTGCTATCGGCAAAATAATAAATTGCGGCAGGATCACGCCTTTGATAATTTCATTTGCAAGTACGGCGCGTTTTTCTAAGGTCTCCGCAACTTGCACTAAGACTAGTTGGGATTCTTGTACTTGGCTTGAAGGTAGTGCTGCTTGCCCAGATTTATCTCCCGAATGATCTACTGAATTTCCAGTTAGTTTCGCGGCTACTTTCGCACTGATTTCTTTGTTAACTTTGTTCAGATTGATGTAGCTATATGCGACCCGAATATCGATGCCGTGTAAGTACTCATTTCTGATTTGTACGGTGCCCGGGGTAGGGCGGTCGTCTTCGGCTGGCACGGGCAAATCTTTATCGCCATCGATCAGATCGCCTTTGCTATTTTTGATCTGGAAATAAATACTATCCAAATCATCTGCCCGCAAAATGTCGCGGGCAGGGTTAGATAATTGCGTGACGACTTTGCCATCGACTTCTTTAACTTGCTGTGACAGTACCAGCACATTGTCTTCCAGCGCCCGGTCAAACGGTTGATTAGCAATCGATTTGGCGACCAGATACGTGATGGCGATGCTCATAGGCCAGAGCAATAACAGCGGTGCCAGCATCCAATCGAGAATTTCGCCAAATAGCGAGCGCTGGATTTTTTCTGGTGGTTGGCTGTGACTATTGGTATCGGCGTTTTTGCTGCCATGCTCACGAGCAATATGCTCCGGCGCTTGCGATGTCATCGCTACTTTTGCGCCGTCGTCATCCATCATGCTTGATCGTTAGTTGGTGTGGTGGTGGCAGTGGGGTTCGTCGAGGCAGCGACAAAAAACTTCTCCAGACAATATCCCAAGCCGCGTACTGTGGCGATGCGCACACCATCGATTTCAATTTTTTTTCTTAAGCGGTGGACGTAAACTTCAATCGCGTTATTACTGACTTCTTCGCCCCACTCGCACAGGTGATCTACCAACTGTTCTTTAGAGACTAATCTGCCTGTTCTTTGCAATAAGACTTCTAACAAACCCAGCTCCCGTGCAGACAAATCCAGCATTTGCTCATGGATGTAGGCAATTCTACCGACCTGGTCATAAGTCAACGGTCCGTGTTTGATCACGGTAGGGCCGCCACCGGCGCCGCGTCTGGTTAATGCTCTTACTCGAGCTTCCAGTTCTGATAAGGCAAAGGGCTTTGCCATGTAATCATCTGCACCCAGATCCAAGCCTTTGACGCGTTGTTCAATGGAGTCCGCGGCCGTTAAGATTAGCACCGGCAAATGGGAATTACGCGCACGCAAACGTCGCAATACTTCTAGCCCGCTGAGTCGTGGCAGACCTAAATCCAGTATCAGCAAATCAAAATCTTGGGTCGTTAAAGCCGTATCCGCTTCTTCGCCATTGGCGACACAATCGGTGGCATAGCCAGACTGCCTGAGCGAACGGGTCAGTCCGTCGGCAAGTACGCTGTCATCTTCGGCGAGCAATATGCGCATGGGGTATTTTCTTATAGTGTTTGTCTCTCAGCTTAGTTTATTGCGTTTGGCGGACTTTGTCACAGCAAGATGCGTGGTCTGCTGTGACAAGCTCTAAATGAATGGTCGCGGTCTCTTCTCGATACCAAAATGCGACAATTTGACGTAAGTCCGATTGGTATTCTTTCCGGAGATGAGCTGTTTACCGATGCGATTGAAAAATCTTGTCGAATTCGCCACCATCATCAAAATGCTTTTTCTGCGCATTTTTCCAGCCACCGAAAACTTCATCTACGGTAAACAAGGTAATTGGTTTAAACGACGCCGCATGTTTTTTTGCAGCGATCGCCGAGCGAGGGCGTAAGAAATGCTTGGCGATAATATCTTGACCTGCTTCCGAGTATAAAAATTGCAGGTAAGCCGTTGCTTGCTTGCGGATATTTTTCTTGTCCACGACTTTATCAACAACCGCAACGGGCGATTCTGCCAGAATAGACGAGCTTGGATAGACCACTTCAAAATTATCACCAAACTCATTGCGTACTAGCTGTACTTCATTCTCAAATGTCACCAGCACATCGCCGATTTCACGTTGGGTGAACGTAGTGGTGGCGCCGCGTCCGCCACCATCAAGTACCGGTACGTTTTTAAATAGTTTGGAAACAAAATCACGCGCCTGCGCCTCAGTACCGCCTTTTTTAATCACAGAACCCCATGCCGCCAGATAGGAATAACGACCATTACCTGAGGTCTTAGGATTAGGAATAATGACTTTCAAACCTGGTTTGATCAAATCATCCCAGCCAGCAATTTTTTTAGGATTACCTTTGCGTACCAGATATACCATGGTGGAATAAAACGGCGCTGCGTTATTTGGAAAACGTTTTGCCCAATCAGCGGCAACTACGCCTTGGTCGGCCAGGAAATCAATGTCATTAGCCTGATTCATGGTAACGACAGACGCCTCCAGACCATCGACTACCGAACGCGCCTGTTTGCTGGAGCCGCCATGCGATTGGTTGACGGTAATGGTTTCGCCTGTGGTTTTTTTCCACTCAGCGATAAAAGCCGGGTTGATCTCTTTAAACAATTCGCGTGTAACGTCATAAGACACGTTAAGCAATGCAGTATCGGCGTGGGCAGCAGGTGCCACCATGAAGATCGATCCCAATAACATTGCACTTGCCAGCAAAGGACGCACTGTGCGCTTCAGCACTGTTGAGTGAAATAGTGCAAAAGGGAGTTTGTTAACTTGATGAATGGACATACATTTTCCTTCGTAAAAAAACTGAACTCATGAGAAAGACGATTTATTCTTAAGTATTCAATGAATGTACTCCCATTAAGTATATTTAAGTTATCCATATAAAGTCTGGACAATAGGCATTATTTTTTTAATTTATAGGGGAGTATATTAAATTTTTTAATTTTCAGTACTTAATCGAGGTGGCTGACTTTCCTAGGCTTGTCCTAAGTCTCACTTCGCTGACTTCGCTGGCTTCCAGTTCCATACCTTATCACTGACCTTGATAGTTTTGGGAATCAGCTTTAATTGCGTGAAGATATCTGCCACGCGTTGCTGGTTGGCGATGATCTCTGGCGTGATCGGCGTCACACCGTAATGTGTACGGCCTTGCCAGATAGCGACGATATCCGGTTCCAGCCCCAATTGCGGGGCGATCAACTCTACGACTTGTTGAGGATGCTTGTTTGCCCAGTCACCGACGACAGCAATTTGCGCCAACAGAGTAGAAACCAGATCGGGCGACTGTTCTGCAAACCTGCGTGACGCCTGATAAAAGCCATTAGTCTGTTGCAAGCCATGATAATCCGTGAGGATGCGCACCTGGTACGCCTTTTGTGCCGCCGCCAGATACGGGTCCCAGACTATCCATGCATCTACATTGCCATTCACAAAAGCCGCTCTGGCATCGGCTGGTGTCAGGTAGATGGCTTGTACATCGCTAGGTTGCAAATGCACATTTTGTAATGCGGCTACCAGCAAAAAATTAGAACTGGAACCTTTTTGCAAGGCGATTTTTTTCCCTTTTAAATCAGCCACTGTTTTAATCGCAGAGTCCTTTTTAACAAAAATCGCCTCTGATGAGGGCGATGCAGGTTCTGCGCCAACATATACCAGATCAACTCCGGCAGCCTGCGCAAAAATCGGCGGTGGTGCGCCAGTATTGCCAAAGTCGATGCTGCCTGCATTGAGTGCTTCCAATAGCTGTGGTCCTGCTGGAAATTCTATCCATTTAACTTGATAAGCTTGCGGCGCTAGAGCTTTTTCTAAAGTGCCTTGAGTTTTTAAGATGGACAACAAGCCGCTACCTTTTTGGAAGCCGATACTGATGACTTTGTTGGATTTAGATTGTGCCAGGCCAGAAGCACTGATTACAAGTAAGAGTAGAGTGAGAAGAATTTTTTTCATAGCAGTGGTAGTCAAATAAGTAGTTAAATCAGTCGTCAAATGGCGCGTTAAAAATAGTAGGCAATGAAGTCGGTTTTTATTATGTTTTGGTATTGATGTATTTATGCTCTTAAGCCCATAGCTGTTAAGCGCTTTCACGTTGTATCAGTTCACAGGTCAGGCGGTTTAAACGCTGGACTTTTTTCTCAACCGGAATTTCCCCCAGAGTTTCCAAAATACGTAGGGCAGCGATTTCTCCCATCTCTTTTGCGGGTGGTCTTATGGTGATCAGACTGGGTAGCAGCAACGACGACATTGCATAATCACCAAAGCCTACAATCGCGCAATGTTCAGGCATACGCAGGTTAGCGCGCTGTCCCGCTAAAATGGCGCCGGCTGCCAGATTGTCATTGGCAAAAATAATCGCTTCCGCAGGATGCTTACGCATGGTCAGCGCATCAATAGCTTGCTTGCCTGATTCAAACGGAGCCGCTTCATTCGGGATAAAAATCCAGGGCTTTAAACGGTGTTCTTGCATCACCGCGACATAGCCATCGCGGCGGTCTAATGCGCTGATATCGCCAGCAATACTATTCTGTACAAAGGCAATCCGGCGATAGCCTTTGTCATACAAATATCGTGCGGCCTGCTGCCCCACCTCGTAGTGCGAAAATCCGACCTGTATTGGCTTTCCGCGCGGCTGATAATCCCAGGTTTCTACTACCGGAATACTTGCTGTAGCGAGTAGTTGTTCGGTTGCTTTGGAATGGTATTGACCAGTCACCACCAAAGCAGCGGGCGACCAGCCCAGAAACGCCCGGACCGCACTTTCTTCCTGCTCAATCGAAAAATAACTCGATGCCAAGAGCAACTGATAACCGTGCTGACTCAGCACATCGCTAAAGCTTTGGATGGTATTGGCAAAAATCGGTCCTGAGATATTCGGAATCACCATACCAATTACCCGTCCACGCGTAGATGCCAGACCGCCCGCCACCATGTTGGGGACGTAATGCAAAGCAGTGATGGCTTTGGCAATCCGCAGGCTTAATTCGGCGGATACTAAATTGGGTTGTTTTAAAAAACGCGATACGGTAATTGAGCCCACTTCTGCCAGACGTGCGACATCATGAATTGTCGCTCTGCCAGATCCACGCCGCTTACGGCCGCTCCCATTTTGATCGCTCATTACGGCTTATTCCTAAATGACATATCGATGATCTTTTTAATTCTTTGACTTCAACTTCTGCCTAATTGACACTTCCTGAAACTTCTGACGGTACCGGTACCATAAAAAGTGTAGCAGAGCCGACACGCGAGAGAAAGTTGATTCTTCGGTTAAGAAAGTTGATTTTTCTTATAAAGGAAATCATCAGGATATTTGATTTGCATATGTATATAAGACGTGTCAGCCGCATTGCACTCTCAGGACTCCAGCAGAATTTTTCACTATCTAAATACAATTAAGGGAATCAAGAAATGAAGAAGAGAAGTGCATCTGCAAAAAATAGTATTCAAACTCCATCGAGTCAATTCGCCCATTCATCCCGTCTGAAATTTCAGTTGAAAAAAAGTATATTACTGACGAGCGCCTTCTTTTCTGTCGCAGCGGGTGCGGCTGAAACTAATGTCGCTATTGGTGCTTCTATTAATGCAGCTACCTCGGACAATGATTCTGGCGCAGCGCCTATCATCACCGTGACGGCAACCCGTCGCAATGCCTCTCTGCAATCGGTGCCGATTGCGGTTTCGGTACTAGATGGTGATGAGCTGGAGCAATCCAATCGGACTAGTATCGACAGAATCGTGGCTGAGATTCCTAGTGTTAATTTTAGGCAGCAAGGTGGGAATAAGGATTCCACTATTTTTGTGCGTGGTATTGGTACGATTTCGACTTCGCCTGGTGTTGAGCCCACAGTATCAACCGTGATTGATGGCGTCGTGTATGCGCGTCCGGGTCAGGCAACTGTTGATTTGCTAGATATCGATCACATCGAAATTTTGCGCGGCCCACAAGGAACATTATTTGGTAAAAATGCTTCATCCGGCGTCCTCAGCGTGACCAGCCGTCAGCCCACGTCACAAACTTCTGGCTATGTTGATGCTTCTTATTATCAGAGTAATGAGCAACGTGTCCGTGCCGGTATTTCCGGCACTCTGGTACCAGAGGTAGTGAAAGCTTCTTTTACGGCCTTATATGCTAACTACGATGGCAATGTCAGCAATGTCGCCAGCGGTGAAAAAGTCAACGGCTATGATAGACAGGGTGCTCGCGTTAAATTCTTGATTACGCCCAATAAAGATACGGATATCACCTTAATTGCTGACTACCTTCGCTCTACAAGCTCGCCATCATTTACCGCCTATAAATCCTATAGTCCTGCGTTCACTCAGGCGATATTTCCGGCAACGGTTGCGCTAGATAGCCGCCAAGTTAACGCTGATATCCCTAGCGATATTCGTGATATTAATAAAGGCGTATCGGCACAAGTCGATTGGCGCAACGCTGGATATACGCTGACCTCAATCACTGCCATCAGAAGATGGGACAACACGCAATACACGACCACGTCGGCCATCGGTAATAGCGATAATGTGAATCGTATTTCTGCCAACTTCCCAGCGACCCGCGATATCGGTACAGTGGCTTTTGATCAGATTTCGCAAGAGTTAAGGATTGCGTCTCCCAAAGAGCAGTTCATCGATTACGTCGCTGGGCTTTATT
This sequence comes from Undibacterium sp. GrIS 1.2, assembly GCF_040544435.1. Classification (NCBI taxonomy): domain Bacteria; kingdom Pseudomonadati; phylum Pseudomonadota; class Betaproteobacteria; order Burkholderiales; family Oxalobacteraceae; genus Undibacterium; species Undibacterium sp. GrIS 1.2. The sequence continues at coordinate 114,905 of NZ_JBEONP010000001.1, read as the reverse complement.
ATTTGCACGGTAAGGATAGCGAAACTTATCGTCGTATCGTCTCTACCAGTGCAGTTAGTGCCACTAGTCCCGATCAGGGTTATGCGGTGTATGGTGTAGGCAGCGATAGCTATTCGGCCTTTGGTGAAAGCACTATTAATTTCTCCTCGATTTGGCGTGGAATTGCCGGACTGCGCTGGACACATGATGAGTTATCTTACGACCATCAACGTACATCAACCAAGGCAACAGCGTTTGCCGGCGTGCAGCCTGGCGCACAGAATAGCGGCGACACCTCAGAGAATGGTGTATCTGGACGGGTTGGTATTCAAACGGATCTAAGCCCAGACGTGGTTGCCTATGCGACCTATTCACGTGGTTATAAGGGGCCGGCATATAACGTATTTTTTAATATGCTAAGTCGGGATACTTTGGCGCTAAAGCCGGAAACCTCCAATTCATTTGAGGTCGGTCTTAAATCGACCGCATTTGATAAACGTCTGACTCTGAATCTGGCTGTCTTCAAAACGAAGTATGCCAATTATCAGGCTAACTTTTATGACACGGTTGCAGGTGCTGTCGTAACACGGCTGATCAACGCTGGTGATGTGTCTACACAAGGTATTGAAATCGACCTGACAGCACGACCGGTGGCACGTTTAACCCTGTCAGGATCGTTGGCCTACACCGATGCGACGATCGATCAGTTCAACTGCCCGCCAGCGGCAGCAGCATCTTGCAATCTGAATGGTAAGACCTTACCGTTTTCTCCTCACGTAAAAACCTATACAAGAGCGAGCTACGCCATTCCTTTGCAAAATGGTTTGAATACGGATTTATCAGTCGATTACGCATGGCAAAGCAAAGTGCAATATGACTTGTTCCAGTCGCCAGACGCGATACAGGGCTCGTTCGGGATTCTCAATGGCAGCATCGCCTTGTCATCGCTCAACAATGGATGGCGACTCGCTCTGGTCGGTAAAAATCTGACGAATAAATCCTATGCTACGAACTTAGTCGCCAATGCCAGTTATGTCACCCGCGCGGTTCCAAGGGATGACGAGCGCTACTTAGGACTTAACTTGCATAAGGATTTTTAAGATGTGCCACGGTCACCATATCGTGGCCTGGCGTCATCCTGATGTGGATTTATATGTCGGTCTAATTACCGTGTTCTTGCAAGTGACCCAAAAAAAGCAGAGCGACTTTTTCTATATGCGTAAAAGTCATATTAAAACGCGAAACTATTCGTTCTCCTTTTATTCTGGCCGTTTTACTCTTCACTTCTCGAAAAATAATTTAGTTCAAGGACTGTAGATGAAACTGCCACGCATCAATTCCCTTAAAAAGCTCATTTTAGTAAGTTCATTGTCAATCGTTGCCGCTGCTGGCGGTCTTTCCGGTATTGCCCATGCCGCTGATGTTACCTTGCTCAATGTCTCTTACGATCCTACTCGCGAGCTGTATCAGGACGTAAATCAGGCATTTGCCAAGCAATGGAAAGCCAAAACTGGTGACAACGTCAGTATCAAGCAGTCGCATGGAGGTTCTGGCAAGCAAGCTCGCGCGGTAATTGATGGTCTTGATGCCGATGTCGTGACACTAGCATTGGCCTATGACACCGATGCGATTGCAGCCACAGGTTTGCTCGACAAAGCATGGCAAAAACGCCTGCAACACAATAGCTCGCCATACACCTCGACGATTGTTTTTCTGGTACGCAAAGGTAACCCAAAGGGAATTAAAGACTGGGCCGATATTATTAAGCCGGGCGTCTCGGTCATCACACCTAATCCTAAAACTTCTGGTGGTGCACGCTGGAGCTATTTGGCCGCATGGGGTTATGCGTTGAAGCAGCCGGGCGGTAGCGAAGTCACAGCAAAAGAGTACGTATCTAAAGTGTTTAAGAATGTTCCTGTATTGGATTCTGGTGCGCGCGGATCAACCGTCACATTTGCAGAACGCGGTATTGGTGATGTGCTACTGGCTTGGGAAAACGAAGCTTATCTGGCGCTTAAAGAATTCGGCGCAGATAAGTTTGAAATCATTACGCCGTCCATCAGTGTCCTGGCAGAACCACCAGTTGCCGTGGTCGATAAAGTTGTCGACAAACGGGGCACGCGTAAAGTTGCTGAAGCGTATCTGAGCTATTTGTACAAGGAAGAAGCACAAGAAATTATTGCTAAAAACTACTACCGTCCAACCTCTGAAAAAGCAGCACAAAAATATGCCAGCAATTTTGCCAAGATCAAGTTGTTCAATATTGATGACACTTTTGGTGGATGGACTAAAGCACAAAAAACACACTTTGCTGATGGCGGTATATTCGACCAGATCTATCAACCGAGTAAAAAGTAATTACGTTGAATTGACGCAAAATGATAGCCAACGTAGCGATAGATTTTTATCCGGTTCGATCATTTTTCGTCTGTTCCAAATTCACATCAGCAGACTGAAAAAGAGCATTTCATCATGACCATTTTATTACTCTCAGGCAGCCCATCTACACCTTCACGTTCCAGTCGCCTGTTGCATTTTGTCGGCGATAAGTTGAGTGAGCTTGGTCATCATGTGATTCATATTTCATTGCGTGATTTACCTGCGCAGGCTTTGCTACATGCAGATTTTAAAAATTCTGAACTGGCAGCGATTCGTCAGCAGATTGCAGAGGCAGATGCCGTCGTCGTGGCAACGCCAGTTTATAAAGCCGCTTACAGCGGTTTACTGAAATTATTTTTAGATATGCTGCCACAAGACGGGTTAAAAGATAAGCTGGTCTTGCCCATCGCGACCGGTGGTAGCCAGTCACATATGCTGGCACTCGATTATGCCTTGCGTCCGGTACTGGCAGCCCTAGATGCCAAGCATATTCTGCCCAGCGTTTATGCCACAGATGCTCAGATTGTATGGTCCGAGCAAGACGGTTTAAGACTCGATCCTGCTATCGAAAAACGTCTGCATATTGGCATACATCAATTGAATGAGGGATTGGCATTAAGTGAATTCAATCGCCTGAAATCTACTACGGCTTTGCCATTAGCGCCAGTCGCAACTACCGCAGTTGTAACTCATACCGCTGATCTCAATCGCAGTCATGCAGCAGAAAAGGTGCCCTGTACGGCTTAGTTTTTGATGGCTAAGCATCGTTCTTAGCGCGCCACTTGATTCATGTTGTAGTTATTTAGATGTTACCTATGCCGCTATAGATACTGCGGCAGGGATCATTACATCTCAACCCAGACAAACTAGAAAATATCATGAGTAAAGATCAAAAAAATCAGCATCAGCAGTTGTCAGTAATCTCAGTATTATCCGGTGGGCAGCAGGCAAAACGTCGTTCCCTGACGACGTTATCAGCAGCAATTGCTGGCGTCATGGTTGGCGGCTCATTGAGCGTATTTCCCTCATTGGCATCGGCCCAGGCGAAAACGGTATTACGTATCGGCTATCAAAAATACGGCACGCTGACCTTGTTAAAAGGGACGGGCGCATTGGATACCCGTTTGGCGGCACAAGGTATCGACGTTAAATGGACTGAATTTCCGGCAGGACCGCAATTGCTGGAAGGTTTGAATGTCGGCAGTATTGATTTTGGTACCGTGGGCGAAGCGCCACCGATTTTTGCTCAGGCTGCGGGAGCTGATTTGCTGTATGTCGGTAACGAACCGCCAGCGCCAGGTAGCGAAGCCGTGATCGTACCGAAAAATTCTCCATTAAAAACCGCAGCCGATCTCAAGGGTAAAAAGATCGTATTGAACAAAGGTTCCAATGTGCATTATCTGCTGGTCAAAGTGCTGGAGAAAGCTGGTATTGCCTACAAAGATATTGAAGTGATTTACCTGGCACCAGCCGATGCCCGCGCTGCCTTTGAGCGTGGCAGCGTCGATGCCTGGGTGATATGGGACCCATTTTTAGCTGCGGCGCAAAAGCAATTGGATGCCCGTATTCTGGTCGATGGCAAAGGTATCGTCAGCAATCACCAATTTTATTTAGCTGCCCGTCCGTACGCGCAAAAGCATCCGGATATTTTACGTGTCGTCCTGGAAGAAATTGCTAAAGTCGATGAGTGGGGCAGTAAAAATCTGAAAGAAGTCACTGCCGTACTGACGGCACAATTGGGTTTAGACGCTTCTATTGTTGATCTGGCGACCAAGCGTTTTAGTTTTGGCGTCAAGCCGATTTCAGAGCAAGTCATTAAAGAACAACAAAGTATTGCAGACGCCTTTTTTGATCTGAAGTTGATTCCTAAAAAGATCAGCATTAAAGATGTCGTCTGGTTGTCACCTGGCACGAAGTAATCCACATCAGCTCAATCAAGATTAACAATGTCGCACTCAGATTTTCATACTAAAAATTCGTTAATGAAGTCGTCAATATTTTCAAGGATTTATCATGAGCTTTAATGTATTTTGGTTTATTCCCACTCATGGCGATAGCCGTTATTTAGGTACGGCCAAAGGTGCACGCCAGATCAATTATGACTATCTGCGTCAGATTGCGGTTGCTGCCGATACGCAGGGTTATGACGGTGTTTTGTTACCGACAGGACGTTCTTGCGAAGACGCTTGGGTAGTCGCTTCCAGCTTAATTGGTGCGACAAAAAATCTTAAATTTTTAGTAGCGATCCGTCCCGGTCTGAGCTCCCCTGGCTTATCAGTCCGTATGGCATCCACCTTTGATCGTTTATCAAATGGACGCTTGCTGATCAACGTAGTAACTGGCGGTGATCAGGGCGAATTAGAGGCCGATGGCTTGTGGGCAGATCACTCTGAGCGTTATGAAATCACTGACGAGTTTTTGCGGGTCTGGCGCGGCTCTTTAGCGGGCGAGGGCGCAGACGGTGCTAGCGGCGGTTTTGATTTTGATGGAAAACATATCAAGGTCAAAGGTGCAAAAACCTTGTATCCGCCGGTGCAAAAACCTTATCCGCCGCTGTACTTCGGTGGCTCGTCTGAGGCCGCGCACGAGCTGGCAGCCGAGCAGGTCGATGTATATCTGACCTGGGGTGAACCACCGGCAGCCGTTGCCGAAAAAATCAGGGACATGCGTGCACGCGCCGCCAAATATGGCCGTACTTTGCGCTTTGGTATCCGCTTGCATGTGATTGTGCGCGAGACCAATGACGCCGCATGGAAAGCCGCAGAAGAATTGATCAGCCATGTAGATGATGCGGTAATTGCCCGCGCGCAGGCCGCTTTTGCCAAAATGGATTCAGTCGGTCAGCAGCGCATGACTGCCTTGCACGGCGGTAAGCGAGACAAGCTGGAAGTCTCCCCTAACTTGTGGGCAGGCGTGGGTCTGGTGCGCGGTGGAGCCGGCACCGCATTGGTGGGCGACCCAGAAACGGTTGCAGCCCGCATGCAGGAATATGCCGATTTAGGTATTGATACCTTCATCCTGTCTGGGTATCCGCATTTGGAAGAATCTTATCGTTTTGCCGAGTTGGTATTCCCACTGATTGGTAAAGCGCCAACTGCGGAAATCAGTACGTTGACCGGGCCTTTTGGCGAGATTATTGCCAATAGTATTGAGCCCAAGGTCTCACAAAGTTAGATTGGTGTTAGAGAGAAACTATGGAGCCCTTCATCACCGAAGTGTCAGATCAGATCGTTTTTGCTAGTGGCAGGCAATCTCGTCAGCCTCCGCAAGCACAGACTAATAATGCCTTGGCAGGCAGTGGATTGGGTTTGCAACTAAGTAAGTATATGAAAGCAGTAGCCGTTTCGTCCTTGCGTTCATTATTACCTTGGGCAGTGCCCGTGCTCTTGATCGGCCTCTGGCAATTTGCGGCGCAGGTTGGCTGGTTGTCCAGCCGGATTTTGCCTGAGCCTTGGGCAGTTGCAAAAGCCTTTTGGACGCTGGCGATTTCTGGTGATTTGTGGCTGCATACCAAGACCAGTTTGTGGCGTGCAACTTCTGGATTTATCGTCGGAGGTGGTCTGGGTTTATTGCTGGGTTTGCTGACAGGCAGCTTTAAAATTGCTGAGACTTTGCTGGATACGACTTTACAAATGATACGTAATATCCCAGCGCTGGCCTTGATTCCGCTAGTGATTTTATGGTTTGGGATAGAAGAAAGCGCCAAGTTATTTTTAGTATCGATCGGTGTGTTCTTTCCGATTTATTTAAATACTTTTCACGGCATACGTTCAGTTGATAAAGGTTTGATCGAGATGGCGCAAAGCTACGGCCTGTCTGGCTGGCCGCTGTATCGTGATGTGATTCTGCCGGGTGCGCTGCCCTCCATTTTGGTTGGGGTACGGTTTTCACTCGGTCTGGTATGGGTCTTATTAATCGTGGCAGAAACTATTTCTGCTCAAGCTGGGATAGGTTATATGACCATGAATGCACGTGAATTTTTACAAACAGATGTGGTACTGGTCGGGATACTTTTATATGCCTTGCTGGGTAAGCTGGCAGATGTGTTGTCCCGCGCCTTAGAACATCATTGGTTGCGCTGGCATCCCGGTTATCAAAGGAAAATATGATGAATCGCTATGCATTAATCCCTCGCTATACCCCAGAAAATACGTCGCCAGAGCACGCGGGTTTGAGTAATACAGCTCCTACAAGCAAGAACTTGGTTACGAATAGTGTCCACAATATTAGCGCGTTGAAGAAGGAACTCAAGGAGGAACTGGATAGAGACTGGAGCAACGCTGCCGCTGCGCAATGGCCTGATGAAAAACTATTGTCAGATCCATCCGGCGCACCGGAGCTGCAAGAAGCTCAAGCCAAAGGCGCGGCAATACAACTGCGCGGTATTAAAAAAGTGTATGGCGAAAGACAAGTACTAAAAGCGCTGAACCTGGATGTAAAAGCGGGAGAGTTTGTCGCCGTGATTGGTCGCAGTGGTTGTGGCAAGAGCACTTTGTTGCGCCTGATTGCGGGTTTAGAAAAGACAGACGGCGGTGAGATCAGTTTTAATCAGGGGCAAAAAAAGCCAGAGACCCGCGTGATGTTTCAAGATTCCCGCCTGCTGCCGTGGAAAAATGTACTTAGCAACGTAGCGCTGGGTCTGGAAAAAAGCAAGGGTGCGCTAGCCGCAAAAAACGCGCTGGGAAAAGTCGCATTGTCGGAACGTGCGACAGAATGGCCATCCGTGTTGTCTGGCGGTCAGCGTCAGCGCGTTGCCTTAGCACGCGCCTTGGTACACGAGCCAGAGTTGTTGCTGTTGGACGAACCCTTAGGCGCGCTGGACGCATTAACCCGCATCGAGATGCAAAGTCTGATTGAAGAATTATGGTTGCAGCGTGGCTTTACCGCTTTGCTGGTCACGCATGATGTGCAAGAGGCGATCGCCTTGGCTGATCGGGTGATTTTGATTGAAGACGGTCAGATCACCTTGGATGAACGGGTGAGTTTTGCCAGGCCACGGGCACGCGGTAATCCAGCTTTTGCCAAATTAGAAGAACGGATTTTAAAACGGGTTTTACGTCATCCGGCATCTGTATTAGATGGGGAGCCGGACAACACACCAGGTGATGTTTCTTTACTGCGCACAGTCAATCAGGTGAGTTGGGCGATTTAGATACTGGTAGTGGGTATTTTAAATTGTCCAGGTATTGTCTGGACAATCTGGTGATTTTTGTAATTTAACGGGGGAGTATCTTCTTATTCATCTTCATAGGAGTTATGATGAGCATTCAGGCAATCAATGTACGTAATCAATTTCGCGGCAAAATCAAAGCGATTATCGAAGGATCTGTGGTCTCAGAAGTCGATGTGGAAACCCCGGCAGGGATTGTGACTTCTGTCATCACCACCCGCTCAATCAAAGATTTGGGCTTGGTCATCGGCACGGAAGTGGTCGCGCTGGTGAAGGCGACTGAGGTATCCATCGCTAAGTTATAAGTTCTTCTTGCGTCAAACACAAAAGCCCACGCATCTGTCAACAGACGCGTGGGCTTTTGATTTTGGCTTACTATCGTTGTTGGTGAGGTCAGCTTCTGGCGCTGGTAGTATTGCAAAAATTCACAACGAAACTAAAAATATCCGCATACTTTTCCATCGCATATTTACGGCTCGTGGCGAAGTGGCCAGAGTCGTAATCTACTCGCAGCAAGATCGGTGTACTCGCCGCGTTGGCTTCTTGCAAGCGCGCTGCAAATTTACCGATTTGCCATGGCTCGACGCGTAAATCATTTGCGCCTGTGAGTAATAAGGTGGCTGGATATTTGACCCCATCGCGCACCGCATGATACGAATCCATCGCTAGTAGCGCGTGGAACTCGTCTTCCTTTTTTACGGTACCAAACTCGACATCATTGCCCGGACCATTGGAGGTCAGTTCAAACCGTAAGGTATTGAATGCGCCAACTTCTCCGATGGCAGCGCCAAAGAGATCAGGTCGTTCCGTCATTGCTCGTCCCACCATGATCCCACCAGCTGAGGTGCCCCACAGCGCGACCTGTTTTATCGAGGTCCATTTCTCTTTGATCAAAAATTCTGCGACATCAATCGCATCCCGCCAGGTATTGGGCTTGGTCGCTTTTTGTCCGGCACGATGCCAGTCATCACCAAGCTCGCCGCCGCCGCGCACATGCGCGTACACGACCAGCCCGCCGGCATCTAATAAAGACAGCATCGAACTGTTATAGCCAGGGTCCAGAATAGAGCCGTAAGAACCATAGGCGATCAGCAGCACAGGCCGGTGACCATCACGTTGCGTATCTTTGCGCAACAAAATCTCTACCGGTACTTTTGTGCCATCTCTGACACTGACCGAGGTGCGGGTGGTGAGAAAATTCTTGGTGCTGTAGGGCGGCGCTTTGACCAGTTCTACGCTGGTAGATGTGAGCATCTTTCCATCCAGATGATAGGAGGTAGCAGGCGTTGTCAAATCATCGATCAGATACCAGAGACCGGTATGGTCAGGATTAGTCGCCAGACTCCATACCGAACCTTGCATCGGCATGTTGATTTTATCGAGTTTGCCCTTGGCGGAGAGTCGCATCAATCCACTGACACCATGTTCAAAGGTGCGGACATAGACGCCATCTTTTGCAGTGATAAATTCGTTGATGACGAAGCTGCCTTGGCTGATCACTTTGGTACTGGCATCGATCTTGCCGTTTTGGGCGGAGAGTTTATGCATCTCACCGCGATCAGCCCGTCCGTTGGCGAGAACATAGATATCGTCGCCAACAAGTTTGGCTTGTAGTACGCCATCTTTGCGGTTGGCGACTTTGCGCCATGCTGGTGACCCCTTCAACAAATCATCGTAGCGGCACACGTAGAGCGAGGCGATTTCATTGCCGTTACAAACATGGCTAGCCAGAACCCATTTGCTATGTGGTGCACTTGCCAGATGCGGCTGGTCATCTTCAATTTCTTCAAAATCTGGCCCTTCGCCGCTACGGAATAATTCAACATCCTTGCCTGCTTGTTTGCCTGCTTGATCGATACGATGCAGCCAGCAACTGCCGCCTTTGCCAAATTCTAGCGTACCGGGAACCGCATCGGCTCTCAGACGGTAATAGAAAAATCCCTTGCTATCGGCAGTCCAGCCAGTCCCGCGTGAAAAGATGCGGCTCACTTCTGTGGTGTCGCCCGTACTGACGTTGAGTATATAGCTGGTGGTTATTTCTGAGCCACCCTCAGAGACGCCATACGCCACATAATCGCCGCTTGGCGAGGGCATCGCATAATCCATAGTACGCGTGGGTTTTCCGGCTTCTACACCGACGGAGGGATCAAAGAGCAAACGCTCTTTGCCTCCGCCATCTCTGACAAACAGCGCGATTACTTGCGATCCTATAACCCGCTTCGAGATAAATAATTTATCGCCGGCGGATTGTATAAAGCCCAGCGTGTCCACTGCTTTGGTATAGGTCTCTAGCGACTTCATGAATGAGGCTTTGGCTGGCAAGGCTTCTAATGCGACTCGGGTGTAATTATTTTGCTCTTTAAGCCAGGTAGTCCATTCAGTGCTTGCAGGTTTTTGTTCCATCCAGCGGTAGGGATCAACAATTTGCATGCCCCAATAGGTATCGGTGACCGGTTCTTTTTTTGCAATCGGTGCCATCGCCAGCATGGCTTTGCCCGCACTGCTATCGGCAGCGAATGTTTTGCCCGAGACAAATAACAGACTGACCGCGGCGCTCAGCAGCGTGCGTCGTTTAAAGGAGGGGGAGTTTTCCACTGTGTTCATGCGTTTTCCTCAAAAAATTGAAAAGAACAATTGAAAAAATGAGTCTGCTTAGGTGTGTTGAAACCAAAACGGGAGGACACAAACCACAACACATGGAACCAGAATTGCCACCCTTAAATCCCAGCGATGCTTCACTGAGTCATTTAATTTGTTAAATATATTGCAACTAAAAGAGTTTATCAAGCGTCTTTTAATGTATTGATTCATCGAACAAAATGATGTTCTTCGGAGCAAGCTTTGAATGCTCTCGCGTAAATGAAGTTGATGCTGGCAGGGAAGAATTGAGGAACAAAGATGCATGCAAATTAACGCGTTGCCAGATTCTATTAATTAATACTGCATAGGAGTATTTTAAATTATCCATATATTAATTGGACAATGAGCGTTTTTTTATGAAAATTAGGGGGCGTATACGAAATAGTGCTCCCTTTGATCGAATCCGTGATGGCGATGAGACTGTTCGCCGGATGGCGTTCGGCTTAGCTTGCCGTTCTTGCCAATTGTCTTGGATGTTGTTGTTTTTTTGTAATTGGTTGGCATGCTCATCGTTGTTCGCCAAACGATGAGTCGCAAGCTAGCAACGGGATGGGGTAATCGAAAGACGCAGTTCGACAATGGCATGAAAAAAAATGACGATGCATCGTTCGTCTTTGCGATTCGCTTACAATCCGCACATTGCTAGCAATCTGACTAGCTGCCTAATCTGCCGCAAACATTTTAAGAAAATATGAAAGTTCTGTTAGTCGAAGACGATCCTATGATTGGCGAAAATATCCAGATCGCGCTGGAAGGTGAGGCGATTTTGGTGGATTGGCTGACCGATGGTGCCGCCGCAGAAAACGCCTTACATCAGCACGCCTACGATGCCTTGCTACTCGATCTGAGTTTGCCCTCACGTGATGGCATGGACATTTTGCGTCAACTGCGTTCCCGCGGAGATGCGATCCCCGTGCTGGTGATGACAGCACGAGATACCGTCCCGCAGCGTGTGTTAGGTTTGCATAACGGTGCCGATGATTATCTGGTCAAGCCGTTTGATCTGGATGAGCTGATCGCACGCTTACATGCGCTGGTGCGCCGTGCCCGCGGACGGGTTGAACCTCTTTACCAACATGGCGATGTGCTGATCAATGCGATTACCAAAGAGGTTAGCAATAGCCAGGGACAAGTGATTTTGTCTTCGCGGGAGTGGGCTATTCTTGATGCGCTGATCACCAGACCCGGTGCGATTTTATCCCGTGGTCAGTTGGAAGAACGTTTGTTTGGCTGGTCGGGCGAGGTAGAAAGTAACGCGGTGGAAGTGTATATCCATGGTCTGCGTAAAAAGCTCGGTCAAAAATTTATCGTCAACGTGCGTGGTGTCGGCTATATGCTGGAGAAAAGCCAATGACGCCGATCAACACCGTCAAAGTGACGCGTTTGTCGTCCGTATTCCGCTCGTTTCAGTCATTTAGTACTTTTCGATCATTAAGGGTACGTCTGATTTTGTTATTTGGCGTTGCGATTTTTTTGGCTGCCGCGCTACAATTTGCGACGTCATTTCAGGCGGCGATGCGGCAGGCGAACAAACTATTTGATTACCACATGCAGCAAATGGCGCTGGCCTTGCAAGACAGAGATTTTGATGAGGCGCAGTGGCATACGATGCCCGGGATCGAAAGTAATAGTTTTGATTTTGTCGTACAAGTCTGGTCCGATAAAGGCGTGCGTGTCTATCAATCGCACACCTATCGTTTTTTGCCAAAGCAAGCGCCGCTGGGCTATTCCACCGTCACACTGGAAAATGGTGAGTGGCGGATTTATGCGGCACAAGCAGATAATCATGTCGTCCAAATTGCCCAAAAAATTGATGCACGCCGCAACCGCGCTTTGTCCTTGGTCACCAGCTCGCTGTGGCCGATTATTCCGGTATCGCTGTTATTGTTTGTCGCGGCTTGGTGGTTGGTGACCGCGGCACTCGCGCCGCTGAACCGGATCGGATTAGAGTTGGCTAACCGAAATGCCGATTCGATAGAGCCGGTATCCGATACCGGGGTGCCAGAAGAAGTATCTCTGCTAGTAACCGAACTAAATTCTTTGCTGGCGCGCATGCTACAGGCATTGCAATCGCAGCAGCGATTTGTGGCAGATGCCGCGCATGAATTGCGTTCGCCTATCACGGCGCTGCGCTTGCAAGTACAAACTCTGTCACGTTCAAAAGACGATATTGCGATTTCGCAAGCAGTGGGGCGCTTACTGGGCGGCGTCGATCGCGCCTCCCGATTGGTGGAGCAATTGCTGGCGCTAGCAAGGCAAGATCCGTCTTCTCAGAATGGCGAGTTGAGCAGGATTGCATTGACTTCTTGCGTTGAGCAGGCGATCTCAGACCTCGGCCCATTCGCGTTGTCTCGCCATATCCAATTGCATAGCAACACGCTAGTGGATTCTGGATCAAACTCAGAACCGGATATTGATATTTGGGGCAATGCCGATAGCCTGCGCATTATGATTTGTAATCTACTGGATAATGCTATCCGCTATATTCCTGAATCTGGACAAGTACAACTTGATATCCTAGCCACGGCGAATAAAGTCACACTGACTATCCAGGACTCTGGCAGCGGTATCCGACCGGAAGAACGTACTAGAATCTTTGATCGATTTTATCGTGTGCCTGGTACCTCACCCAGCGGTAGCGGATTAGGATTAGCGATTGCTAAAACGATTGCAGACCGACATAAAGCGACGATCAGCTTGGCAGATTCTAAGCTTGGTGGTTTGTCTGTGCAGATCGACTTTCCCGCATTGCCTGACTGAGATTGCTCGTCGTATCATCAATCTTTTTTTTAAAAAATCGCCTGCATTTAAGTTTCGCCTAAGTCTTTTATTGGATCATTGGCGGTCTTTAAAGATGATACCGGTTGTTCAACAGCGCAAAAGATCAGCGCTTGAGCAAGGTATTCAAACTTTAAATTCATCCAAACACTACTAATTCAAACTGACTTTCAGAGGAAATTTACATGCGCGCTATTGCCACCTTCACCACTATCGTCTCTGGTGCTGTTCTTTTAGCAGCGTGCAGCTCACCAGTCAAAGTCGCTGACAAACCTGCAGAACCCGTTGCCGCAACACCAAAACCAACCGCTCCAGACACGCGCACCGTAGCAACGGTCGTCGCACCGACAGTCGATCCTTTAAACGATCCAAACAATATTTTGTCGAAACGCAGCGTCTATTTTGATTTTGATAAATACACAGTCAAGCCAGAATTTAGCGGCGTGGTTGATGCACACTCCAAGTATGTTGCGAGCAGTAAAACCCGGAAAATTCTGATCCAGGGAAATACCGATGAGCGCGGCGGCAGCGAATACAACCTCGCATTGGGACAAAAACGTGCAGAGGCAGTTCGCAAAGCGATGGCGTTGCTGGGAACGCCAGAAGCCCAAATGGAAGCAGTATCCTACGGTAAAGAAAAGCCTAAAGCGACTGGCAATGATGAGGCATCCTGGGCAGAAAATCGCCGTGCTGATATTGTCTACACTGCAAAATAAGTCGTGAGTAGTTGGTGATTTGTAACACTACGTTCGACAGTTGAATTTACAACTCTTTCTGCATTAAACTAACCGGAAAATCTCACAAAGGTTTTCCGGTTAGGCTCTGACCAGAGCTTTAGTAATTTTCAGATGTAATTCTTCAGATGACAATCTCCTAAATGAATAATTTGATTTCGCTGCGCGTCATTTCCTCACTCGTATTTCTCTTCTCCGTACAGTTCACCAGCTTAGCTAGCTTTGCAAACGCTGCGAACTCCCATAGCAAAGACGCCAGCACACTGCCATTTGGCTCGCAACATGCGATCGTGGTGGAGGATGGCACTGGCCGGATTTTGCTAGAAAAAAATTCCAAAGATATCGTCCCGATTGCCTCTTTAACCAAGCTAATGACGGCAATGGTCGTGCTGGATAGTAAGCCCAATATGGATGAGAAAATCTCCATAGAACTTGCCGATGTCGATATGCTTAAACACAGTTCTTCTCATGTACCCGTCGGTGCCAAGCTTGCCAGAAGCGATGTCTTGCAACTGGCGCTGATGTCGTCCGACAATCGTGCCGCCGCATCGCTTGCCCGCACTTATCCTGGCGGCACTACTGCGTTTGCCGCGGCGGTCAAAGCAAAAATTAAAGTCTTAGGCATGACCAACACGGTGATTAATGAGCCTACAGGACTCTCGCCGGGCAATACCTCTACTGCCGCAGATTTGATCAAAATGGCAGTAGCCGCTTCCCGTTACCCAGAGATTGCCGATATCACGACAGACCAATCTGATTTGATCAAAATCAACGGACGTAACGTCAATTTCCACAATACCAATCGTCTGGTTGGCAGCAAAGGCTGGGATATTCTCTTGTCTAAAACCGGCTTTACTAATGAGGCAGGCAATTGCCTGATCATGCGATTTAAGCTTGCCGGTAAAAAGGCGACCTTAGTGTTGCTGAACGCCAGAGCCAGTTCTTCCCGCTTTTTAGACGCCTTAAATATCCGCCGGTTTTTAGCAAAACATCCTGATGCACAGCCTGTCGTTATGTCTGCCGAGGCAATTGTCCCGCCGCTCCGATAGTACCTTTGGTGCGCCGTTGGCGCACCTGATAGAAAATATCGGTTAAATATACTCCCCATTATTTTTCTTAAATATGCCTGACTGTCCAATGATTATATGGACAATCTAAATATACTCATGTCGAGTATATTGATGGCAAAGTCTGATTTCTCGTTGCAACCCCCTGTTTACCTATCTTCCTGAATGGCCGCCCCGTGCATTTATGCAAATCTGTAGCGGCTTACGTCCATGTACTTTCTGCAAAAGAGTGCTATTTTCCAAGAACAACTTTTGCTTAAATTTTCGGTTCTGAATTCAGTCACAATTGTATTTTCCGTGCGGCAACAATTGCACAAGCCAAACTGCTTGATAAATATATTCGGACTTCAAATATGATGCTTCGTGGCATGCTGTATGCTAGTTTGCATCAGTCCTGACTTAAGTAGTTCGATGTTCTTTCTTGCAAAGAGGAAATCAAATGAAGCTAGCTAATATTAAAATCGGAGTGAAGTTGGGTGCCTTGTCTGGCATTCTTCTTTTGGCGGTGGTGAGTATTGGTATCGGTGGTCAAAGCGCACTGAGCCTTAGCAGTACGACCAATATTGCGAACATGCACAGAGACAATGTGCTGACGCAAACCGTGAATACCGCCAGAAAAGCTCAGGTCGAATTTAAGAAGCAAGTGCAAGAATGGAAAAATCTGCTACTACGCGGCAATGATCCCGCCAACTTCACCAAATATTCCGAAGCTTTTGTAAAGCAAAGTGAAGTGACGCAAACTAATCTTCAGCAATTGAAGAAGCTATTCTCTCAACTCGATTTAGATACCAAGATGGTGGATGAGGCGCTGACTACGCACCAGGAACTTCAGGGGAAATACCTTGATGCACTTAAAAAATACGATCAGGCCGATCAAAATAGTGCGCATATCGTCGATACCTTGGTCAATGGTATGGACAGACCGCCAACCCAAAAAATTGATGGCATCGTAGATTTTATTTTGGCGAAGGCGGATAGCCTGGTCGCAGAATCAGAAAAAGATGCTCAGGCACGTTATCAGTTTTCTTCCCGCTTACTCTGGAGTGGTATTTTGCTCGCCTTGGTGTTGGGCGGCACGATTACCTATTGGCTAATACGTGGCATCACCAGACCACTGCTCCAGGCAGTCAATATGGCGCAAACCGCAGCATCGGGTGATCTCACTTCAAAAATCACCGTCAACGGTACGGACGAAATTGGTCTATTAATGAAGTCCCTCAAAGAAATGAACCAGAGTCTGTCGAATATCGTCAACGAGGTACGCGGTGGTACTGATGCCATTCATGAGGCATCCTCAGAAATCGCTACCGGTAATCTGGATTTATCTGCACGAACAGAGGCACAGGCCGGATCGGTAGAAGAGACAGCATCTTCTATGGAGGAGCTCACTTACAATGTCCGGCAAAATGCCGGCAATGCGAGTGAAGCTAGTCGCATGGCAATTGTCGCGTCTGAAGTCGCCTCCAAAGGTGGATCAGTAGTCAGCCAGGTGATCGAGATGATGGCGTCAATTAACGAATCTTCCAAAAAGATTGTGGATATTATCGGCGTCATTGATGGCATCGCTTTTCAAACCAATATCCTCGCTTTAAATGCCGCAGTAGAGGCTGCCAGAGCTGGTGAGCAAGGACGCGGCTTTGCGGTGGTCGCATCCGAGGTACGCAATCTGGCGCAGCGTTCTGCCAGTGCTGCCAAAGAAATTAAAACCTTGATTAACGATTCTGTCAGCAAGGTAGAGGCGGGCGCTGTGCTGGTAAATCAGGCGGGTAATACGATGGTAGAAGTAGTCGAGAGCGTTAAACGCGTCAGCGATGTTTTGATCACAATCAACTCGACCAATCATGAGCAAAATACCGAGATCGAGCAAATCAGTCAGGCGATTAGTCAGATGGATAATGTCACCCAACAGAATGCAGCTCTAGTCGAACAAGCAGCGGCAGCGACCGAATCCTTGCAAGAGCAGGCGCAGCATTTAACTGCAGTGGTCAGTGTGTTTGTGACACATAAAAATACGAATCAGGCACCGGCAGCAAAGCGTATTGGGTCAAATCTAAAATTGATTCCAAGCTGATAAAAGATGGTTGTCTGGCGATTTATGTTTAGTTTTGTCAGTCATAAAGTAGTTCAAAAAAACAGGATTGTCTTTATTTTAGAATGCTTCGAAGCGCATCAGTCTGATGCGCCTGATTTTTATCTACCGACAGCGGCAGTATGTCTCACAACCCCGCTGCATCCTGTTAAGCTTTACATCCCTTAACTCTAACAATAAAAATTTCTATGATTGATTATCGTGAAATCACATTTCGACTCTTATCTGCTGTGCTTGTCGGTTGCATCATCGGGCTAGATCGCAATTTACATGGCAAGCCAACCGGGATTAAAACACTAGGTCTGGTGGCGCTAGGTGCATCGCTATTAACCATGGCGAGTATGGATTTTTCGCTCTCGCAAGGAAAATACGATCCATCCGCGGTGAGCCGCGTGATTCAGGGTGTAATTACTGGTGTCGGTTTTTTGGGCGCTGGCGTGATCATTCATGAAGCAGGAAATGATAGAGTTCGCGGACTGACGACTGCTGCATCTATTTGGGTGACTGCCGCACTGGGAATTGTATGCGGCATGGGATCATGGCAAATTGCTGGTGTAGCGATGATTATTGTGTTGATGCTATTTTTGATCGGCCGCCCATTAGAAAGAATGTTGCATCAAAAATGGCTGGATAAAAGTGTGGAAGAAAAAGCGGCAATCACGCGTCACGAAGAATAAATTTAAAATCAAATTCGCCAGCTCAATGATGAGTGCTTATTATTGAGTGGTAGCTTGAGCTAGACGCAAAGAGTGAATTTCCAAGATTCGTTCAATATATCGAGCGACAATAAAAACCGAGTAGCCAGTATCCTCGGCATCGAATTTAAGTTCAGTGAAGCTCTTCGAGAGTTCGTATCGTCTGATGACCTGCATGAGCCTGAACTCATCAAACAGTATCGTCAGAGCTGCAATTGCACACCCGGCAGGAAATGGTATCGAGCTCGCTTTGTCGTTTAATCCGTCGCTTCCGCCAGAGGCAGTAGGCAAGCAGCTTTTGAAACTTGTCGTATTTGCTGACCAGGCATAGGTTCACTTGGTTGGGCGTAGAAAGAAGTGACTATCTTTCGTTTACATGGAGAAGTAATATTTTTTACCTTAGTCAATTAAAACAGTAAGAAATTATCAAGGGGAATTATGACTACGTGGGAATACAAAATTGTTTCAATACATGCGAAACGTAGCTTTTGGACGGGGCAATTTGACTTGAAAGTGGTTGAGGATAAATTAAATTCCATGGGGCAGCAAGGCTGGGAATTGGTGAATATGGAGGGACTCAGTATGCGACATGCTATATCGCCCGTTTTGACGTTCAGGCGCGCGATATAGAGAGATGCCGATATAACCATTTGCGTGAGTATTTCATTTGAGCAAAACTAGCAGTATTTGGCGCTTCCCGAGAGCTTCTTCCAGACCAATTTAGAGCTGAAGCCACAGCCTACCTGACGCAATCTGGCAGATGAAGTATATGCTACTGCGCTTATCTAGTACTTGCTTTTAATTATCAGCACTCAAAATCACCAGCATCATACGCTTTGCAATAAGTTTGCCAATCTTGATTGACTTGCGCAGCTGCTCCTTGCGCCAGAGTCAGCATTTGCTTACTCCATTTTTTCTGTTGTCCAAAGGCAATTAATTCATCTGCAATAGCAGAGCCTTGTCTGCCGGAACTACGCAAATGTGCCGATGCCACCAGCCCGCCCATGATCTTGATGACGTCTTGAATCTCCTGCATGGATGTTTTAGCTTTAGCTAGCGCGACCCGGTCTTCTGTCGGTAGCAAGGCACGTAGGATATAGGACTGCTTGCCGATATTTACTGGCTGTAGGAATGCCATAGAGACAGCTTGCATACGGCGCTGTAATGTAACGGTGCGCTCTGCGTCACTTTTCCACACTGGTTGTAATTTACTCAGTGCGCCTAAACAGGGAACCAATGAAGAAGGCAGTGCTTGTTTGAGGTCGAGTAAATAATTATTATCAGGACTTCCTTTACCTTGTACCAACAGAATATAGCGGTCTACGCCCAAGCTGCCAGTACCAGCAATGCGTTTGGCGACATCAATCACTTTAAAGAATTTTTTGTCCGTTTGTTTTTCTGCAAAAGCGGCCATCCATTCAAGAATCCGTTTACGCTGTTTGGGTGTTAGCGCTAGGGCGTGTACGCTATCAATAATCAGTTTCCGTTTTTTACCGACTAGGACACTGCGTTTGTTTAAAAAATCAGTACGTAGCCGATGTTTTACGCTATCTAGTAGCTGGTACACCATCCCACTAGTGTTATCGCGTTCCACCCAATAGCTCTTGCCATTAGCGAGCGCTATACGATAGGACTCGAGAAATATCTTACATAACGCAGTGGCATCGCTCGTCGCTACGCTGAGCGTAGGTGCTGCAATCAAAATGCTGGTAAGGGCACGAATTAAATCCCATGTGAGCGGTGCTAATGCAGCTTCGTCGAAGTCATTAATATCAAAATAAGCGAGCCGGTTATCACCTTTGTAGCTACCAAAATTTTCTAGATGCAGGTCGCCGCAACACCAGGTTAAAGGCGCTTGCTGTAATAATTTATGTTTAGGAAGCCGTGCATAGAATAGATGGCAGGTACCACGCAAAAAAACAAAAGGATCTTGGCGCATATTGTGATACTTCATTGTCAAGCGCTCGGAATCACGACCTGCGTTGAAGTTAAGAATGTTATCGACGATATTTTGCATAAGATTTTAATTATTTATAATGAATATTTTTGCAATCATATCGCATGACTTAATTCTCAAAATAGAAAACTTAATATTTGTTACGAAAAAAAGCCGCTCAGTGATGTGCTGAACGGCTTTTAAGGATATTGCATTTCGCCAGCCTTGCTGGCAGATGGTTGAAGCTTTATGCAGTCGCCGCACTCTTACGGCGGTATAGCACAAGTGTAGCAACTAAACCGCAAATGGCAGCAAATGTCATCCACAAACCTGGTGCCGCTTTGTCGCCAGTGACCTCAATCGCCCAAGTGGCGATGGCGGGTGTAAAGCCACCAAAAATGGCGGTCGCTAAACTATAAGCAAACGAGAAGCCAACGGTACGCACATCAACTGGCATCACTTCGGTTAAGGCCACGACCATTGCACCGTTATAACTGGCATATAAGAAGGAGAGCCACAACTCAACGATCAACATACGGTCAAAACTTGGTGCAGCTACCAGCCAATATATGGTTGGATAGGCAGTCAGGATAGTTAATGCAGTGAAGAAAACTAGTAGAGGACGACGACCAACCCGATCAGATAATGCGCCCATAATAGGCAGCCAGATGAAGTTGGAAATACCGACACAGAAAGTCACTACCAGGCTATCTTTGGTAGTTAATTTCAGGACAGTTTTACCAAAGGTCGGTGTGTAGACCGTGATCAGATAAAACGATACTGTCGTCATTGATACCAGCATCATACCTGCGACGATGATGCCCCAGTTTTTCTTCATGGATTGGAAAATCTGCGCTGTCGTCGGACGATGTTTACGAGCCAGAAATTCTGTCGTCTCTTGTAAAGAACGACGGATCAAAAAGATAAACGGTACGATCATGCAGCCAATCGCAAATGGAATACGCCATCCCCAATCAGCCACTTCCGTTGGTGACAGCCAATGGTTTAAACCATAGCCCAGCGCGGCTGCCAGGATAATTGCTACTTGCTGACTGGCGGATTGCCAACTGACATAAAAACCCTTATGTCCTGGCGTTGCCATCTCGGACAAATAGACCGATACGCCGCCCAGCTCTACACCAGCGGAAAAGCCTTGCAGCAAGCGACCGATCAAGACCAGGATCGGTGCGAGTATGCCGATGGTGGCGTAGCCCGGTACAAAGGCAATTAATACCGTACCCGACGCCATGATGGCGAGAGTAGTGATAAGACCTTTGCGACGACCAATTCTATCGACATAGGCGCCCAGAATGATCGCGCCTAGCGGACGCATTAAAAATCCTGCGCCAAATGTCATAAAGGTAAACATCAGCGAGCTGAAGTCATCTGCCGCCGGGAAGAAAGTCTTGGAAATATAGGTGGCGTAAAAGCCGAACAGGAAGAAATCAAACATCTCCAGAAAGTTGCCGCTAGTGACGCGGAAAACCATCCCGAGCTGCGATTGGCGTGGTGCTGCCGTCTCCATTTGCTGTCCCTTTAAGAGTAAAACTATTTTATTGTTGGCAAAGGATAAACCGGTATGCCAACTGTTATTTTAGCGATTGACTCGGCTACTGTATTAGCTATTAACTCAGCCAATAAGTGAGCTTTTATGTCAACGCTCTGCGAAGAATTACGCTTCGCATTCCCCTAGATCCTTGTCCAGAGT
This sequence comes from Undibacterium sp. GrIS 1.2, assembly GCF_040544435.1. NCBI lineage: Bacteria > Pseudomonadati > Pseudomonadota > Betaproteobacteria > Burkholderiales > Oxalobacteraceae > Undibacterium > Undibacterium sp. GrIS 1.2. The sequence goes on along the minus strand of NZ_JBEONP010000001.1, from coordinate 93,730 downwards.
GATAAGCGGCAATTATAGCTGAGCGACTATTGCCCAGTGTGTCAGAAAGTAGTAAGTGAAAACCCGTAGCAATGGGGGCAACCATTATTACCGGGCACTTTTAAAAAACGATACCTTAGCGCAACGCGACTGGATTTTTAGAAGTTCCGATAAGTCCTAACTTAAGCCCTTTTGTGTTCGGTAGCAGACATACATGTAGCTACGCCACTCTTATCATCAGCTCTTCTGGCTATAGAGACATCGCATATTGCCTCTGCGCAGGTAATCAAGTTTTAGTGCAGATGTAATGTAAGTCCAGCGCAAATTCAACACAACATCAATGGAGTCCGCCTTGCTAAGACGAATTTTACTTTCTCTGGTAGCGACCATGATTGTCGCTGGTTTATGTGTTTATGGCGCATTCTGGCGGCCTTCTCTGGCAGCTACTCCGGTTCCCGCAGCCAACAGTTTTTCTCCGCAGTTAGTAGAAAAAGGTGCAGTGCTGGCAGGTCTAGGCAATTGTGCGTCTTGCCATACGGCCAAAGGCGGCAAAGCATTTGCGGGTGGTTACGGCCTGGCAACACCATTCGGCACAATTTATTCCAGTAACATCACGCCAGACCCGGCTACCGGGATTGGTAGCTGGTCGCAAGAGGCATTTAAGCGTGCTATGCATGAAGGCGTGCGTGCTGATGGCGCGCATTTGTTCCCCGCTTTCCCCTATACCCATTTCACCACGATCACGGATGAAGACGTGACTGCGCTGTATGCGTATTTGATGACCCGCCCGCCGGTTGTCGCTCCGGCCATTGCCAATACCGTGCCGTTCCCTCTCAGCTGGCGCCCGCTGCAAGCTGGCTGGAAGCTGTTGTATTTTAAAAAAGCCAGTTACGAAACTGAAGTCGGTAAAAGCGTTGATTGGAATCGTGGCCGCTACTTGTCTGAAGGCGTTGCTCATTGCGCCGCCTGCCATACGCCACGCAACAAGTTGGGTGCGGAGATAAAAAATTCACCCTACCTTGGTGCCAATATTGACGCATGGTTTGCACCTGCTTTAACTGCTGCCAATACCGCGCCTTTACCCTGGACTGAGGATGAGATTTATACCTACTTACGCAGCGGCATGACTGCTTTGCACGGCACTGCATCAGGTCCGATGGCAGGGGTTATTTATGACGGTCTGGCCAAAGCGCCTGACAGTGACATCCGCGCGATGGCGATTTATTTTGCGGACATGAATGGCAGTGCTCCCGATGCCAAACAGTCTAAATTGCTTAGTCTTGATACGATCAAATCGGAAGCTACGCTCGCAAAAATCATGTCAAAGTCGTCGCAAGTCGGTGGTCAATACAATGACCATGGAGCTAATTTATATCTTGCCGCATGTGCCTCATGTCACTCCAACAGCAACGGCAAACCAGCCACTATCCGTCCAGAGCTTGGTCTGAATAGTGCATTGACCGCGGCGGAGCCGACCAATCTGATACAGGTAATTTTGCATGGCATCGCTAAGCGTGAGGCGCAGCCCAGTCTGGTCATGCCAGGTTTTGCCGCAACTATGAGCGATGACGATATCGCGCAAATTGCAAGCTATTTACGCCGTAGCCGCACCGAACTTGCGCCTTGGCCTTCGGTAGATGTGACGGTAGCAAAGCTACGTAAATCTTCAAAATCTGAATAAATGTTGCTTAGCGAGTTTTCTATCAACTTTAGTCACTAAATTTTTAATCATCTTTTACAACGAACCTATTTCGTGGAACGAGACCAGCATGAATAAATTGACCGTCAATGGTAAATCCGTCACCGTCGATGTTGATCCAGCGACGCCTTTGCTCTGGGTGATCCGGGATGAAATCGGTTTAAAAGGGACCAAGTTTGGTTGCGGTATAGGCATGTGTGGCGCCTGCACGGTGCATCTGGATGGCCGCGCTATTCGCTCTTGTATTACACCAGTCAGCGCCGTGGCGGATGCGCAGATCACGACGATAGAAGGGCTAGGTGCGGGCTCGGGTGGAAGTGCCGGCTCCGGTGCAGACGGTCAGCATCCGCTGCAAATCGCATGGATAGCGACTCAGGCACCGCAGTGCGGTTATTGCCAGTCAGGACAAATTATGCAGGCGGCGACTTTATTAAAAGATTATCCGCACCCGACCGACGCCAATATTGATGCAGTAATGAGTGGCAATTTATGCCGCTGCATGGCGTATGTGAGGATTCGTAAAGCGATCAAGCTGGCTGCCGAAGGTACGCAAAGTACGAGTGTGCAAGAGACAAAACAGGAGCAGACCCATGCTTAATAAGTTACCCAAGGCTCTGTCCAATAAAGCGCAAGCAGACAATCAGCAAATATCTCTGCAGCGTCGCAGCTTTATGATCACCGCCGCCGGCGCTGGATTTACGCTAGCGTTTTTGCGGGCTGACATGTCATTTGCTGATACTGACTTGGCGGCTACAACTGGTACAAAATCTATCTTGCCGATGTTTGATCCCACCATCTGGTTTGAAATGGATCGTGATGGTCTGGTCACTGTGAATATCGCTAAGGCAGAAATGGGTCAGCATGTCGGTACCGCATTAGCACGTATCGTCGCCGAAGAATTGGAAGTCAGCTGGGATGCCATCCGCTTACATTATGTAGACAGCGATCCTAAATGGGGCACCATGGTCACCGGTGGTAGCTGGTCGGTCTGGCAAAGTTTTGAGGCACTCAGCCGTGCCGGTGCCGCTGGTAGAATCGCGCTGATCGAAGAGGGCGCTAAACTCATGGGCGCGTCAGTAGATGCCTGTGAAGCACGCGACGGTGTTGTGCGTGCCGGTAGCAAGACGATATCGTATGCCGACATCATTCGCAAAGGCAATCTCAGTCGCAAGTATTCACCAGAGCAACTCAAAGCCATCGTCCTCAAAACACCCGAGCAAAGGCGCTTGATTGGGCATGCTGATCTGACATTGCAAGCAATCGATATCCCCGCCAAAACCAATGGCAGTGCAGTGTACGGAATTGATGCTGTGATCGAGGGCATGGTCTACGCCAGACCGCGTTTGCCGCCTACACGCAATGGCTCCAAGGTCGTATCGATAGATGATTCTGCCGCCAAAGCGATCAAAGGTTATATCAAATCGATCGCATTAGACGATCCGTCAGGCACGGTGCCTGGCTGGGTCATGGTGTTTGCTGATTCTTTTAGCGCTGCTAATCGCGCCGCAGAATTAGTCAATATTAAATGGAGCGCCGGCGCCGCTGCCACCGTATCAGAAGACGACATCATCGCGCATGGCACTAAGCTGATTGCCGATAAAGCAGTTGGTACGCTGGTCGTTGCTGATGGCGGTGTTGAAGATGCTTTCTCTAAAGCCAAGCAAATGCTGGAGCAAGATTACACCACCAGTACCGTGCTGCATTTTCAGTTAGAACCGGTCAACGCGGTCGCTCTATTTAAAGATAGCGTCTGGCATATTCATACCGGTAACCAGTGGCAATCGCTGATACTTCCAACTCTAGCTAAGTCACTTGGTGTGGCCGAAACCTCGGTCATATTGCATACCTATTTGTTAGGCGGCGGCTTTGGTCGTCGCTTAAATGGCGACTACGCCGTACCTGCTGCGCTGGCCGCTAAAGCGATGGGGCGTCCCGTCAAAATGCTTTGTACCCGCGCTGATGATGCCCGTTTTGATTCGCCCCGCTCTGCATCAATTCAGCATGTGCGGATGGCGTTTGGCGAGAATAATGCCGTGACAGCGATGGAGCATCATGCCTGCGCTGGTTGGCCCACACAGGTGATGATTCCCGCATTTTTAGCCAAGGGAAAAGATGGCAAACCTTACGATCCGTTTTCTATCTCTGGTGCTGATCATTGGTATACCGTTGGGGCGCATCGGGTACGGGCGATTTCCAATGATCTGGCGAACAGCACGTTTCGCCCGGGCTGGTTGCGATCAGTGGGACCTGGCTGGACTAACTGGGCGGTAGAGAGTTTTATGGACGAGGCAGCGCAGCTGATCAAGGCCGATCCGCTGACATTCAGATTATCGATGCTGGACGCCAAAGGGATCAACGCGGGCAGCGCACCGAACGCCGTTGGCGGCGCAGCGCGCTTGGCCAATGTACTTAAACGTGCTGCCGAAAAAGCGGGCTGGGGATCGGCAATGCCGCCGGATACCGGATTGGGCATCGCCAGCACCTTTGGGCAAGAGCGCGACATGCCAACCTGGACTGCGTGTGTAGCACGCGTCAAAGTAGACCGTAAAACCGGTATGGTCAAGGTGGAGAAACTCGTCATGGTGATTGACGCTGGCACCATCATTCATCCAGATGGCGCGCTGGCACAGGCAGAGGGCGGCGCTTTGTGGGGTGTGAGCATGGCGTTACACGAGGGCACGACTTTTGTGAATGGCGAAGTCCGGGACACGAATTTAAATTCCTACACGCCTCTGCGGATGGCAGATGTCCCAGAGATGGAATTTGAATTTGTCAGCAGTACAGAGACCGCAACTGGCATGGGCGAGCCACCGACAACGGTGGTGGCTCCCGCGATTGGCAATGCAATTTTTGCGGCGGTTGGCGTCAGAATGCGGCATTTACCGATGCGGGCAGAGGCAATTTTGGCGGCTTTGGGTAAAAAAGTTTAGGTAGTCAATTTTATTGTCTGGCACCCAGATAGCATGGCTTTTTTTGGGGTGAAACCTGAGAAATGACTAATGTGTTGAATATACTCCCCGGAAAATTTTTAAAATATGCCGTATTGTCCAATGATTATTTGGACGATTAAAATATACATATAGGGAGTATATTTATGGGGAAATTGATCAATGGCCGTTGAATCGGCTTGAATTACGCTACAAAGTAGCGTTGTCAATCGCTCTCAGTCAGCCTCAGGCGAGCTGACATAATGGAATTCTGCCATCAAGCCGGACAAACTCCCTCGCTTGATCGGCACGGCAACTTGTCCTGGTGCTTGCAGTTCAAGCGCGGTTGCATGTGCCGACGCAAGATCATTCCCAGCGCTATCCAGCCATGTCATCAGCGACTCATCACCGACTGGTTGACCGTTCAGTTTGATCCATTCCAGGCAGCTTGCCATATCTCTGTCATCAACTTGCGCCAGCAGCTGATCTGCCGCTAGCAAAAATAATGTCCCTTGCTGACTCAGATAGGCGTGCTGTAAATGAGTCAGCGGCTCGCCGGTGTGCAATACCAAACCTTGCGGCGTTACTCTGGCGATATACGGCGTTGCTTCCAGATCCAGATAGACCCGTTGCGGACCGTTTTGAAAATACCAACGACCTTGCTCATCATGCTGATAATTACGATTGATAAAACCGAGCAAGGCAGCGTTGACGATCTTATCGCCTGGCAAATGCTGCGCTTGCGCGCGCTCATCCCGCATGCGCCAGTGACCACGCGCATCCAAGGCCAGCCAGCCGAAGCAATGCGGTACGTTCGGCCATTTTTGTAATGCGGCTTTGACGATGTCATCCATGAGCTACCTTCAAAATTCTAACGACCCCGTTCAAAGAAATGCAATATTTTTTCTGGCAGCCAATGCAAACTGCCAGGTGGTTTGCCCACTGCAAAGCCGACATGGCCGCCATGTTTAGGGTAGTCCAGCGTAACATGTGACGAGGCCTTGTGCGGTAAATGGTGACCAGGTAAAAACGGGTCATTCAGCGCATTCATCACTAGTGTCGGTACACGGATATCGGGCAATACATGTTTGGCGCTGGCGCGATTCCAGTAGTCGTCGGTATCCAGATAACCATGCAAAGGCGCCGTGACGACATTATCGAATTCATATAAATTTTTAGCAGCAAGCAGCGCGTTGCGATTGAATAGGCCTGGAAACTGGTCCAGTTTTTTCAGACACTTTGGCTTCAGTGTTTTTAAAAACATCCGCGTGTACAGCATATTAAAACCGCTGGATAAAGACGCGCCGCCTTGCGCCAGATCCAACGGTGCTGAGATCGACACAGCAGCATCGACAATTGCCGCCTGATCCGGTGATTCGCCCAGCCAGCGCAGCAAGGCGTTACCGCCTAGCGAGACACCGGCGGCGTAGAATTTACCACCGGGATGTTGCGTGCTATAGGCTGCTTGCAGACGTTGAATTACCCAGGCAATTTCTTGCGCATCGCCAGAGTGATAAAAGCGCGGCGCTTGATTTAATTCGCCAGAGCAGCCGCGAAAATGCGGCACCGCGCCAGACCAGCCCCGTTCTTTAACCAGTGCCATCAGCGCCCGTGCGTAGTGGCTGTCGCTAGAGCCTTCGAGGCCGTGGAACAACACGACAAAAGGCTGTCCGGCCTGACCGTCAACAAAGTCCACATCGATAAAATCACCATCAGGCGTGTCCCAGCGCTCACGCCGGAAATCGACTTTGGGTTTGCTGATGTACAGGGCAGGGTAGATGGTTTGTAAGTGGCCGGACGGCAGCCATTTTGGAGCGTTGTACTTCATGTGTTTAGGTTTAGCCTGACTGATACAAAAATTTGATGTTCCCTTTAATGCAGCACGCTTGCTTTAAATAAATCTAAAGGTGCTTTTCCCGAGGCAACCGAGGCATGGTGTGCAGTAATCCGCCAGCCACGCGGGGTTTTGACATACACGTTGGTGGCTAAAATATGCACGTCCGGTGCAACATCATTATGTTGCTGCACGTTCTCGATAATATTGTGTACCGCTGTCAGCATATTGTGCGAGGCATGCAATTGCGCTGGACGGATGTGCACGCTGCCGCGCTCAAAAATCGCTTCCCACGAGGTGCGTATTGCCGCATGCCCGATCAATCTGGGACCACCGGGATGGATGCAGACGATTTCCTCATCCTCCGCCCACAATGCCATCAAGGCGTCCAGATCAGCGCGACTGATTGCGTCATAAAAGGCGCTTTCAATCTCGTCGGCACTTCCGTTCAATTGCTTTTTAGCTGGCATGATGGATTCTGTTTGAGGTTGTCGGCGAGGATGATGATAAATGATACTGGGTTGGGGTATATGGAAACAATGTCATATTGTCCAATCATTCTCTGGAGTATTGAGCTATCAATGCCTATACTCCCTGATTTTCATATTAATGCGCTTTTAAAACAGTGCCCGGTGCTAATTTATATTGGGTGCCGCAATAAGAGCAAGTCGCTGAGCCACCATGGGATAAATCCAGATAAACCCGTGGGTGGGAGGACCATAAGGGCATCGCCGGATTTGGGCAGTGCGCAGGTAAATCCTTGGCTTGTAATTCGACGACAGCGGCTGGGGTTTTAGTTGGGGATGTGGTTGCAGACATAAAATTCTCCTGAGGTAAGACCTACACAAAAATGCTCCAGGTGCGTTGCAGCGACGGGTTTTAGTTACTTAGGGTACTAAAGTACTGTCTTTATCGCTGCGCCTTGCTGGGACAATTTTATGCAAGTCTTTTAAATATACAAACTATACAAAGTCCCATGATTTTAACGGATTGCGGCGTCTGTGCCTTGCGGTTTTTAGAAGTTTCCCCTTCGATGGCGGAAGTGATTTAGCGATTGCTGTCAGCATTGATTGGCTATCGTCGTTAAAATGAGCACCTTTTCTGATTTTTCAAAGCCCTCCATGAGTTTTCAATCTAAGCAACACGCCTTCCGCGAGGGACTTAAAATCGGCGTGCCAAGTTTGTTTGGGATTGGTGCATGGGGTTTGGTGGTGGGCGTTGCCATGATCAAAGCGGGTTTAACCGTGCCACAAGCTATTGGCATGACGCTGCTGGTGTTTGCCGGTTCTGCGCAACTCGCGTCTTTGCCTTTGATCGCTGTGCATGCACCCATCTGGGTTATTTTCGCCACGGCCTTGGTTGTTAATCTGCGATTTGTGATTTTTTCTGCGATTCTGGCACCACATTTCTCTCGCTTGCCTTTGCGGGTGCGCGCTTATCTGGGTTATTTTTCCGGTGACGTGTCGGTGGCATTTTTTATGCTGCGCTTCCCCCATTCTGATGTTCAGGAAGAAATATCGCCTGAGCAATCAGTGGTGACACTTGAAAACAAGCTCGCCTATCTAAAAGGTCTGATCATGCCAAATTGGTCGGCATGGCAAATCGGGTCGCTGATCGGTATTTTACTGGGTAGCCAGGTGCCGATGAGCTGGGGATTAGGCTTTGCCGGTACTCTGGCGATTCTGTGCATTATGTTACCGCTGGTGATGAATAAGGCTGCCCTGGCAGGTGTGGTCGTGGCTAGTGTGGTTGCCTTGGTAAGCGTTAATTTTCCTTACAAGCTGGGGTTGCTGATCGCCGTCATTGTGGGGATGGTCACTGCCATGGTGGTGGAAGAGTGGCTGGAAACAATGCATAAGATTGATGCTAAGACTGACACTAAGACGGAAATTCAGACGGAAATTCAGACTGAAATTCAGACTGAAATTCAGCCCAAGACCGCCGCGCAATCTGTTGCCACCAACGAGGAGAAACGATGAGCGACCTTGAAATCTGGCTGGTTATTTTTGCATTGGCTGTTGCGACTTTTATTGCCCGCAGTACGTTTTGGTTGGTCGGGCATCACATTAATTTGCCAAAACGGGTACAAGAAGCTTTACGCTATGCGCCTGCCTGCGCCTTGGCAGCGATCATTGTGCCGGATGTGTTGCTTAGCAACGGCCAGTTATCGTTTGCGCTCGATAACCCTAAATTAATCGCTGCCATCGCCGCAGGTGGTTTCTTTCTGGTTAAACGAAATATGTTACTAACGATTTTCTTTGGGATGGCGGTGTACACCTATGTACGATTGGGATTGTGATTTTAATAGGACTTACGCAAAAATGCCCCAACTGCGTTGCAGCGACAATTTTGCGTAAGCCCTATTTAATTGCAAATTTGCAATAAAGCGCACTAATTCCAGCTAAAAACGGTGTAGTCAGCGACGGGTGTTTGGTAGAATACGGGACTTAGATTTTTCTCCCACCTCTTTCATTCGCCAACTCCATGCAATTTAATCGACTCAGCGACCTGATCGCCGCCAATCAACTCCAGGGCAAACGTGTATTGATTCGGGCTGATCTCAACGTGCCCCAGGATGATCATGGCAACATCACAGAAGATACGCGTATTCGCGCCTCGGTCCCGGCGATACAACAAGCCTTAAAAGCCGGTGCAGCAGTGATGGTGACTTCGCATTTAGGACGTCCGACGGAAGGGGAGTTCAAACCTGCTGACAGTCTGGCACCGGTTGCCGTGCGTTTGTCCGAGCTGCTGGGTGTGACCGTCGACCTGAAACAAAATTGGGTAGACGGCGTGGACGTCGCAGCAGGACAAGTTGTTTTGCTGGAAAATTGCCGCGTCAATAAAGGCGAAAAAAAGAATGACGATGCGCTGGCGCAAAAAATGGCCGCCTTATGCGATGTCTATGTGAACGATGCCTTTGGTACCGCGCATCGCGCAGAAGCCACGACACACGGTATTGCAAAATACGCCAAAGTCGCTTGTGCTGGCCCTTTGTTGTCCGCTGAGCTAGACGCTTTGGGTAAAGCGCTAGGTCATCCTGCACGTCCTCTGGTGGCAATCGTCGCGGGTTCTAAAGTCTCTAGCAAACTCACGATACTCAAATCGCTGGCGGACAAAGTTGACAACCTGATCGTCGGTGGCGGCATTGCTAATACCTTCATGCTGGCAGCTGGTTTAAAGATCGGCAAATCACTGGCAGAAGCGGATCTGGTGGATGAAGCCAAAGCCATTATCGACATGATGGCAAAACGCGGCGCATCGGTGCCTATTCCTACCGATGTTGTTTGCGCTAAAGAATTTTCTCCAACGGCTGTTGCTACCGTTAAGTCAGTCCATGAGGTTGAAGCGGATGACATGATTCTGGATATTGGTCCAGTCACTTCTGCCTTACTGGCGGCGCAAATCAAACAAGCTGGCACCATCGTCTGGAACGGTCCGGTCGGCGTATTTGAGTTTGATCAGTTTGGTAACGGCACCAAAGTGCTGGCACAGGCGATTGCAGACTCTAAGGGCTTTTCCATCGCTGGCGGTGGCGACACTTTGGCCGCGATTGCAAAATATCAGATCACCGACAAAATTGGTTATATCTCTACTGGCGGCGGTGCTTTCCTCGAATTTTTGGAAGGTAAAACCTTGCCAGCGGTCGATATTTTATTGCAACGAGCAGCAAAGTAATCAAATTAAGCAAGATGATCAAGTTGTAAGGCAAGGTAAAAAAACTAAAAACCGATATCAATATCAGGAGACCAGATGGCACGCGGAACCAAGATTGTTGCAACGATAGGCCCAGCTTCCAGTGATTTGGCGACACTCAAGCGCATGCTGCAAGCGGGTGTCAATGTAGTACGTCTGAATTTTTCGCATGGCAAGGCGCAAGATCACATTGATCGCGCGACTCTGGTACGCCAGGCCGCGGCAGAGTGCGGTCGTGAGATCGCCATCATGGCGGATCTGCAAGGTCCAAAAATCCGTATCGGTAAGTTTGAAAACAGCAAAATTGAGATCGCTAACGGCGACAAGTTTATTTTGGATGCCGATTGTGGCATGGGTAATCAAGAGCGCGTTGGTCTCGATTACAAAGCCTTGCCACGTGACGTCAAGCCAGGCGACGTGTTGTTGCTCAATGATGGCCTGATCGTGTTAATTGTCGATAAAATTATTGGTAATGAAATTCACACGATTACTAAAATTGGTGGTGAGCTATCCAATAACAAAGGTATCAATCGCCAGGGCGGTGGTTTAACTGCCCCTGCTTTGACTGCCAAAGATATGGAAGATATTAAGACCGCGATGTCGTTCCAGGCAGATTACATTGCCGTGTCCTTTCCTAAAAACGCGACTGATATGGAAATGGCGCGCCAGTTATCTAATATTGCTGGAGAGGCTTATGGTCATAAGCCGATGATGATCGCTAAGATCGAACGCGCAGAAGCGATCCCGTTATTGCAGGAAATTCTCGACTCATCCGATGGCATCATGGTAGCGCGTGGCGATCTGGCAGTAGAAGTAGGTAATGCAGCTGTGCCTGCCCTGCAAAAACGCATGATCAAAATGGCGCGTGCTTCTAACAAATTAGCCATCACCGCAACACAGATGATGGAGTCGATGATTTTTAACGCGGTACCTACTCGTGCAGAAGTATCCGATGTCGCCAATGCCGTGTTGGATGGCACGGATGCTGTGATGACTTCCGCAGAGACCGCATCTGGTAAATATCCGGTAGAAACAGTCGAGGCAATGGCAGCGATTTGTGTCGAGGCGGAAAAATTCCAGGAGTGCAAACTGGATGCAGATTTTTTGAATCAGACCTTTACTCGGATTGATCAGTCCATCGCTTACGGTGCTTTATTCACCGCATATCACTTACGCGTAAAAGCGATTGTGGCGCTGACTGAGTCCGGCTCCACCGCACTGTGGATGAGCCGTCACAATATTGATATTCCTTTATTTGCACTGACGCCGAGTATCGCGACCCAGCGCAAAGTAGCTTTATATCGCAATGTAGAAACCTATACTTTGCCGCATTCAAGCGACCGCGAAGCCGTATTGAAATCGGCAGAAACCATCTTGCTGCAAAACGGCATCGTCACCAAAGGTGACATGATCGTTGTTACCTGGGGCGAGCCTATGGGGCAGGTTGGCGGAACCAATGCACTGAAAATCGTCAAGGTCGGAGATCATTAATTCTCGAATTAATTCTCTGTCAGCTTGAATGATTTTTTAATGTGCCATTGAGGTTTTTAATTCGAGGTTTTTAATTCTATATTTTTAATTCAAGATTTTTAATCGTACTCTGGAGTAAATTATGCCACTCGTATCTATGCGCCAATTGCTGGACCACGCCGCTGAAAATGGCTACGGCTTACCAGCATTTAATGTCAATAATCTGGAGCAAGTCACTGCCATCATGCAAGCAGCTGATGAAGTCGGCGCGCCCGTTATTATGCAAGCCTCCGCCGGTGCGCGTAAATATGCTGGCGAAGCTTTTCTGCGCCATCTGATCGAAGCTGCGGTAGAAGCGTATCCGCACATCCCGGTAGTGATGCATCAAGATCATGGCCAGTCGCCAGCGATTTGTATGGCAGCGATTAAATCGGGCTTTACATCGGTGATGATGGACGGTTCATTGATGGAAGACGGCAAGAGTGTTGCCAGCTACGAATATAACGTCGAAGTCTCGCGTGAAGTCGTCAAATTCTCGCACTCAATTGGCGTCACGGTAGAAGCAGAACTGGGCGTACTCGGCTCACTGGAAACCATGATGGGCGACAAAGAAGATGGCCACGGAGCCGACGGTAAAATGACCCGTGAACAATTGCTGACCGACGTCGATCAGGCTGCTGATTTCGTCAAGCAAACACAATGCGACGCATTGGCAATTGCAATCGGTACCTCACACGGTGCGTACAAATTTTCTCGTAAGCCTACCGGCGATATTCTGGCAATTGACCGCATCAAAGAAATCCACGCACGTATTCCGAATACCCATCTGGTAATGCACGGCTCCTCATCAGTGCCACAAGAACTGCTGGAAGAAATTCGCCAGTTTGGTGGCGATATGAAAGAAACCTACGGCGTACCGGTAGAAGAAATCGTGATCGGTATCCAGCATGGCGTGCGTAAAATCAATATTGATACCGACATCCGTTTAGCAATGACCGGCGCAATCCGTCGTTATTTGTTTGAGAATCCAGGCAAGTTCGATCCGCGCGACTATCTTAAGCCAGCACGCGAAGCCGCTAAACTCGTCTGCAAAGCGCGTTATTTGTCATTTGGCTGCGAAGGTCAGGCAGCAAAGATCAAGCCTATGCCTTTGGAAAAAATCGCTGAACAATACAAAAAAGGTAGCTTGGCTCAGTTGGTTAAATAAGCCGGTAACTATGTTAAGCAAAATCAGTGCAGCAAATCAGTAAATTAATTTGAAAAAGACGGGGCGCACAGTGCGCCCTGCGTACTTTTAAAAAGTAAATATTATGACGACGCAAATCAATTCCACTCTGCATTCCTTACCGCTGCTAGGCCGCGGGAAAGTCCGTGACAACTACGCTGTCGGCGACGACAAACTCCTGATCGTCACTAGCGATCGTTTGTCCGCGTTTGATGTGATCATGAATGAACCGATTCCTGAGAAAGGTCGCGTGCTCAATCAGATGGCCAATTTCTGGTTTGAAAAACTCGGACATATCGTGCCAAATCATCTGACTGGTATTGCGCCGGAAAGCGTTGTCGCTGCTGAAGAAGTGGAGCAAGTGCGCGGTCGTGCGGTCGTGGCAAAACGCCTGAAACCCATCATGGTAGAAGCGGTCGTGCGCGGCTACATTATCGGTTCTGGCTGGAAAGATTATCAGGATACCGGTGCAATTTGCGGCATCACCTTGCCAGCCGGTTTGCCACAGGCAGCAAAGTTGCCAGCACCGATTTTTACCCCAGCAGCAAAAGCAGAAATGGGCGAGCACGATGAGAACATCAGCTATGCCAAAACAGAAGAGCTGATTGGCAAAGAACTCGCCGCAAAAATCCGCGACATCAGTATTCAGTTGTACACCGAGGCCGCAGAATATGCTGCTACTCGTGGCATCATCATTGCGGATACCAAGTTTGAATTTGGTCTGGACGACGGCGGCGTGTTGCATTTGATGGATGAGGTTTTGACCGCAGATTCGTCCCGTTTCTGGCCAGCAGATTCGTACGCGACTGGTATATCACCACCGTCATTTGACAAGCAATTTGTGCGCGACTATCTGGAAACGATTACGAGTTGGAAAAAGACAGCGCCAGCACCAGCCCTGCCAGAAGAAGTGATTGCTAAGACCGCCGCAAAGTATCGTGAGGCACTGGAACGTCTGACTGGCGAAACGCTGAAGGCCTAATCATGAATCAATCAAGTAACGAGTCACCATCGCAATCATTGTCGATATCGCCGATCATCGGTATCGTCATGGGCTCTTCCTCCGATTGGGATGTGATGCAACATGCCGTCGCTGTTCTGAAAGAGTTTGGCATCCCTTATGAAGCGCAGGTCGTCTCTGCGCATCGCATGCCGGATGAGATGTTTGGCTATGCAGAAACTGCCAGAGCACGCGGGCTGCGCGCCATCATCGCCGGTGCTGGTGGTGCGGCACATTTGCCTGGCATGATCGCTGCAAAAACTATCGTCCCAGTGTTGGGTGTGCCTGTGCCATCAAAATATCTGCGCGGTGAAGATTCTTTGCTGTCGATTGTGCAAATGCCAAAAGGGATTCCGGTAGCGACGTTTGCCATTGGTGAGGCGGGTGCTGCTAATGCGGCACTGGCAGCGATTGCCATGCTGGCGACAACCGATGAAGATTTAGCACAAAAGCTGTTGGATTTTCGCCTGAAGCAAACACAAGTAGCACGTGACATGGTGTTACCTGCTTAGTGTGGTTGTATGAGTTGGTGTGGGTTGGTGTGGGTTGGTATGAGTTTATATTTGATGCGCCCGAGGCTAAATCACAGTGAAGTAATATGCAATTCACAATGCAAAATTAAAGGATTCGTCATTCCATTGCAGGCTGGAATCCAGCGAGGTACAGATGCAAAAAGATCAGACCAGATGCTGAATTTTACTATTGCGCGGACGATGACGCCAGCAAGCTTTTTTTGCGTTTAAATAATACTCCCATAGTGTATTTTTAATTGTCCAGAGAATCACTGGACAATTAGCCATATTTTGTAAATTTGGTGGGGAGTATATGATGCTTTTCATAGTTTCTCGCCAAATTATCGGATGTCGTGATGTGGTTGATCATCGCTTTGTTGCTACGCCGTAGTGCGAGTTTGTGTACTCTTTGTGTGCTGCTTGTGCGCACCTTTAATCCTATTTTGACATTCAAATTCCGTTTTAGATTACGTTTTATATTTGCCTAACATCATGACTATCGATACCCAAACAACTCCGCGCCATCCCCTGTTACCGAACACCGAGCAAAGCTGTCTTGGCATCTTAGGTGGTGGGCAACTCGGGCGCATGTTTGCGCACGCCGCACAAACCATGGGCTATCAGGTCGCCGTATTGGAGCCAGAAGCGGGTTGTCCAGCGGGTCAGGTCGCCGAGCATCATATCCAGGCTGCGTATGACGACCCCGATGGTCTAGCCGCATTACGCAAGCTGACCGGTGCAGTCACGATTGAGTTTGAAAACGTCCCTGCCAATAGTTTGACGATGCTGGCGCAAGACGGTTTCGTTGCTCCGTCTGGCGCTTGTGTTTCGGTTGCACAAGATCGTTTGCAAGAGAAAGATTTTTTCACCCGCTGTGCCATGCACACGGGCGTATTTCCGGCACCGCATGCACGTATCGAGAATCAGGACGATGTTGCTCTAATCAGCGAGGATTTATTACCCGGTATTTTAAAAACCGTACGCATGGGTTACGACGGCAAAGGTCAGGTCAGAGTGCGTAACCGGGATGAGTTGGCGCAAGCCGTCGCCGGTATGAACGGCCAACTCTGCGTATTAGAAAAAATGCTGCCGCTTGCATATGAAGTATCCGTGTTGGTCGTGCGCGGTGTTGATGGGCAAGCCGTGGTGTATCCGATTGCAGAGAATGTCCATCGCGATGGAATCTTGTTCACCACCACTGTCCCAAGTCCAAATGTGACGGATGGCGTAGCGCAAATTGCGCAAAAAGCGGCATTGGATATCATCGCCCAGCTAGCGTATGTCGGCGTCTTGTGCATAGAATTTTTTGTGCTGCAAGATGGCTCTCTGGTCGTCAATGAAATGGCACCACGCCCCCATAATAGCGGTCACTACACCATCAATGCCTGCGTCACCAGTCAGTTTGAACAGCAAGTGAGGGCATTGGCGCAATTGCCCTTAGGTGATGTACGTCAGCATTCGCCAGCGGTGATGTTAAATATTTTAGGCGACGTCTGGTTTGAAGGTGATGCTGTCAATCCACGCGAACCCGCCTGGGACAAACTACTCGCCTTGCCGGGTACGCATTTGCATTTATATGGCAAATCTGAAGCGCGACGCGCACGCAAAATGGGGCACGTCACCTTTGTTGCCCCCAAGTTGGCGGACGCACAAGCGACGCTGGCACTTGCTTGCGACATTCTTGGCATTGCTAACTAATATCAGACGAGTTTAAGATCAAATTACGATGAGTAGCGAGACTAATTCAGCGATGTCAGCAACACTAACAGCAATGATCACCACAATAGAAACAGCCGCCCGGCAGCTGGAGTCTGGGCAACTGGTCGCCTTCCCGACCGAGACCGTATACGGCCTTGGTGCCGACGCAGAAAATCCCTCCGCCGTGGCAGCCATTTATGCCGCCAAAGGTCGTCCTGCTAATCATCCCGTGATCGTGCATCTGGCGCCAGACGCGGACATTCACTACTGGGCTAAAGATATTCCGGTCGAGGCGCACCAGCTGATCGCCGCATTCTGGCCTGGCCCGTTGACCTTGATTTTAAAGCGTGCCGCGCATATCCCCGACGCGGTGTCTGGCGGTCAGGATTCGATAGGAATACGTTGTCCTTCGCATCCGGTTGCACAGCAGTTGTTACGCGCGTTTAAGAATGGCAAAGGTGGCATCGCAGCGCCATCGGCAAATAAATTCGGTCATGTTAGTCCAACCACAGCCCAGCATGTGCAAGATGAATTTCCAGCCGAGATTGCGAACCAGATGATCGCAGCAGTGTTAGACGGTGGTCAGAGTGAAGTCGGGATTGAGTCAACGATTTTGGATTTGACTCGACTCGCAACCCACGGTCCAGTGTTATTGCGTCCCGGGCATATCTCTGCTACCGAACTGGCAGCCGTACTAGGAATACAGCCATCCGCGCCTGATATCACCGCACCAAGAGCGTCGGGTACCTTGGACGCACACTATGCGCCAAACACGCCGGTTGTTTTAATCGCAGAAAACGCGTTGGAATTGACCATACAACAATTGCTGGATAGCGGCAAAAAAGTAGCGGTCATGCGCTACCGGGAACACGTTCAGCAAAACGTGCAGGCATTAAAAGTGATCGTTGCTGATCCGTCAGCGTATGCACATGATTTGTACGCTGGTTTACGTGAGCTGGATGCGGCGCATGCCGATGTGATTTTGGTAGAAATGCTGCCGGATGAGACTGCCTGGCAAGGCGTGAATGATCGTTTGCGCCGCGCAGCATTTGATTCGCGTGAGGTATTACAAACGCTGCTGGCTAATTGAATAAATGGGGCTGGCCTAGCTTATTTGGTTTGCGAGCTAGCTTATGGGTTTGCTTGACCAAGGGGCCACAGAAACCTTGCCGATTATTTATACAGCAGCTTCATCACCAGAATAAAGATTGCCAACACCAAGGTAATAAAATTGGCGATGATGATAGGCAGAGCGTTCAGCATCAAACCATACGCCAGCCACATCGCAATCCCGCCTACCAGAATGATGTACATGCCTAGCGATACTCCATCAGCCCGCTTACGACGCCAGGTCATCCATGCTTGGGGAATAAAGGCGGTTGTCGTCATGCTGGCGGCAATATAACCGATCAGGTCAGTCAGTTGAGGCATCATTTACTTGGCAGTATTGGTATGGTTGGTCTGGCTACAGTGTCGACTGCGGCGGCAAAAACTGACCAGAATGATAAATTAGTGGCGCTTGCGGAGTAAATTCGCAATGCTCCACTTCACCGACAAAAATCACATGGTCACCTTCTGGATAGCGGCTGCGATTATGACACTCAAACCAAGCAGATGCACCAACTAAAATAGGATGTCCGGTGCGTGACAAACGATACTCAACGCCGTCGAACCGGTCTTTTTTGCGACTGGCAAATTGTTCCGCTAATCTGGCCTGTTCGGATGACAAAATATTCACAACATAGTGAGAATTGCCGCTAAAGGCATCCATACTACTTGAGGTATTTGCCAGACTCCACAACACTAGCGGCGGATCGAGCGAAACTGAATTGAAGGAGCTGGCAGTCAGGCCTAAAAAAGTCCCGTCTGCTAGACGAGTCGTAATCACCGTCACGCCAGTCGCAAACTGCGACAAAGCCTGACGAAAGTGGGGGGTATCAAATTCGCGCTTAGCAGCGCGGGGGGAGCGAGTATGCATCGTGTTTCCAGATTTATTTTGGGCATTATGCCAAATAAGTCACCCAGACGTCAGCGTAACAAGCGGTTCAGCCCGCATGTGTTAAACTTGCGCCCTCAAAAGACCCTGCAAACGACCTTGCAGAATTTGCATAAGTTGTTGATTTGTTTGTCTATTTTGGAAGAGCTAATCCTATGTTGAGAATGCCTGTATTTTCCCTGCTGCGACGTTGTTGCGCAATGATGTTATTGGGTAGTTTAAGCTTGGTTTTGAGTGTGGCGCATGCCGATCCGCGCACTTTTCCAATTGGTACCAAGCGCGGCGTGTTAACTGCCTCTGCCTACCCTGACATTGTGATTGATGGCAAGGTTCAGGTTACTCGGCCTTCTACCCGTATTTTTAACGAACTAGGTTTGCTGGTATTGCCCGCTACTTTGCCGAACGCCACCTTAAAGATTAATTATCTTGCGAATGAGTATGGTGAGATAGAGCGTATCTGGATTTTGACTGTGCAAGAAGCGAATGTGGATATAAGCAAACAACTAAAGCAAAACTAATGGGATTTCTAAAAACCTCTTACCCGAGCGCATCGCGTTGTTGCAAAGCCTCGCAATACCGACGTATTGCTATGTTTTGCGCCTAGCGCTGCATCTCGATTAAGAGGTTTTTAGAAGCTCCCCAAAGCAAAACTAAAACAAAACTAAATACGTAATATTAAGAAGAATCAAACCGTCATGCCAAAAAAAGTGTTTATTAAAACCTTCGGTTGTCAGATGAACGAGTATGACTCGGACAAGATGAACGATGTGCTCCATGCCTCCGAAGGTATGATCAAAACTGATAAAGCAGAAGATGCTGATGTCATTCTGCTCAACACGTGCAGCGTGCGTGAAAAAGCCTCTGAAAAAGTGTTTTCTGATCTGGGTCGTTTGCGTGAACTTAAGCGTAACAAGCCTGATCTGATTATCGGTGTCGGTGGCTGCGTCGCCTCGCAAGAAGGTGCAGCGATTATCAAGCGTGCGCCTTATGTTGACGTGGTGTTTGGTCCGCAAACTTTGCATCGCTTGCCACAATTGCTGAATGATCGTCGTACCAGCGGACGTTCGCAAGTCGATATCAGTTTTCCTGAAATTGAAAAATTCGATCATTTGCCGCCTGCCAAAGTAGAAGGCGCGACTGCATTTGTGTCGATCATGGAAGGTTGCAGCAAGTATTGCAGTTATTGCGTTGTACCTTACACGCGTGGTGAAGAAGTCTCGCGTCCGTTTAATGATGTTCTGGCAGAAGTTGCCGGGCTGGCAGAGCAGGGCGTCAAAGAGATTTCGCTGCTGGGCCAAAACGTCAATGCGTATCGCGGCAAAATGGACGATGGCGAAATCGCCGACTTTGCGCTGTTGCTGGAATATATTGCTGAGTTCCCGCAGATTGAGCGGATTCGTTTTGTCACCAGCCATCCTAAAGAATTTAACCAGCGCTTGATCGATGCGTTTGCCAAGATTCCTAAAATTGCGAATCATGTTTTCTTGCCGGCACAGCATGGCTCGGATCGTATCTTGTCCGCGATGAAACGTGGCTATACAGCGATTGAATACAAGTCTGTCCTGCGCCGCCTGCGCGCGGTGCGTCCTGATATTTCGGTGTCATCTGATTTTATCGTTGGCTTCCCCGGCGAGACGCAAGAGGATTTTGATGCCTTGATGAAGTTGATTGACGACATCGGTTTCGATAACAGCTTTAGCTTTATTTTCAGCAAACGTCCAGGTACGCCGGCGGCCAGTCTGGCCGACGACACACCGCATGAACTCAAGCTAAAACGCCTGCAACATCTGCAAGCAGTGATCGACAGCAATACCAAAAAATATAGTAATGCAATGATAGGTACAGTGCAGCGTATTCTGGTCGAAGGGCCATCGGTTAAAGACCCGAATGAACTGCAAGGCCGTTCTGAGAACAATCGTGTAGTCAACTTTGCCGGGCCAGCAAGCCTGATAGGCCAATTGGTGAATACCCGGATTACAGAATCGTACAACTACTCCTTGCGCGGCGAATTAATGACCGAGATGCTGGAAGTCAATTGAGCTGACACGGATATCGTAAACACTCGATTAACCTGACATCAGAACCGTACTAACAATTTATTGATGAAACCAAAAATGCCTGTTCCTGTTTTGCACTTCATGCCGCAGCCGATGGACAACACCCGATTGGCGCATTTGTGCGGGCCTTTGGATGAAAACATGCGGCAGATTTCGGCCGCTTTGGATGTCAGTATTTTCCGGCGTGGTGATAAGTTTGTCGTTAGTGGTCACAATGCACAAAATGCGCTGGACATCCTTGAGCATTTTTATACCAAAGCAAAAAAAATCATCTCTATCGATGAAGTGCAATTAGCTTTAGTGGAGCAACGGGCAACCAATAATGCCAAGGCTAAGTTGGCGAACAATCCTGACGCGACCGCTCCTGTGGGCAAGACAACGAAAGCCAGTGCAGCGAAGAAAATCGTCAAAGTCGTTGCGCCTTTAGTCAATGCTGACAGCGTCGATAGTGCGGATGGTGAAGCGGAGTTTGACTTAGACGCAGCGGCAGAAAGCCCTATCCTTAAAACCCGCCGGGCAGATTTGCGTGGACGTACACCACATCAAAATCTCTACCTCAAAGCGATTGTTGAGCACGACATCACATTTGGCATAGGCCCTGCCGGTACCGGCAAAACTTACTTAGCAGTTGCTTGCGCGGTAGATGCTCTGGAGCGCGATGCGGTCAAACGCATAGTCTTGACCCGTCCTGCAGTCGAAGCGGGCGAGCGGCTTGGTTTTTTGCCGGGCGATCTGGCACAAAAGGTCGATCCTTATTTGCGACCTTTATACGATGCGCTGTACGACTTGCTTGGTTTTGATCGCACGCAAAAGATGTTTGAAAAACAGGCGATAGAAATTGCGCCGCTGGCTTACATGCGTGGACGCACTTTAAATCACGCTTTCATTATTCTGGATGAAGCGCAAAATACTACGCCAGAGCAAATGAAAATGTTTTTGACCCGTATTGGCTTTGGTAGTAAAGCCGTAGTTACCGGCGATGTCACACAGATTGATTTACAACGCGGTCAGCGTAGCGGTTTGGTTGATGCATGTCAGGTGCTAAATGAAGTTCGGGGCATCGGCTTCGCCCGCTTCACCAGTGCCGACGTGGTGCGTCACCCCTTGGTGGGCAGAATTGTCGATGCCTATGAAACAGCCAATGCACATAACGCCGATCTCGGCACCTTAAAACAAGCGACGCCGTTGAGTTCGGCGCACGGACGTAAAAAATAATGGCAGCAAAACACAAACTCAGTTTATCTGTTCAATATCCTGATCCTCGCTTAAAAGAAAATCTACCGCGGCCTCTGTTACGCAAAGCGATACAGGCGGCGCTGTTTGCTCCCGCAGAATTGACTTTACGATTTGTGGATGCAGAAGAAGGCCAGACCTTAAATCGTGACTATCGCGGCAAAGACTATGCGACTAACGTACTGACCTTTGCTTACACCGAAGATGAAGACGCCGAAGTGACGCAGGCAGACATTATTTTTTGCACGGATGTCTTGCTGAGTGAAGCACAGCAGCAAAAAAAATCGGTAGAAGAACATGCGGTTCACCTGGTCGTCCATGGCGTTTTACACGCCCAGGGTTATGACCACGAGACCGACGAAGAAGCAGAAGAGATGGAGGCCTTAGAGATCGAGATTCTGGCTGACTTGGGTTGGCCAAATCCGTATTTATAATCCTAGGTTGTAGGCGGTTGTCGCTATTTCTGAACGCTGAATCTGGTCTTGTCCTTATTCGAAATTAAATCATACTCCCACTATGTATATTTAATTGTCCATATACTAATTGGACAATAAGCCTATTTTTACAAAAATGATGGGGAGTATATTGATTTAAGCGGATTTTTGAACAAACCTCAGACTATCTCCTCCACAACTAAAAAGCGCCTGTACTTAACTCCCTCTCTCCCGCCACCGGGAGAGAGGGAGCATATATGCAGCTTATCTCTAGCTTATATGTGGCTTGTATTCAGCTTGTACTGTGCTTGTATTCAGCTTACATGCGGCAAAGTCAGATGCAATGTCACACTACTTTTCGATAATGACTGACTAGCAAATAGCTTTTCGCATACAGCGCAAATGCTAGCGCTGCCAATAATGCAAAGCCAGCAAAGAAGAACATCTGGAACGCAGTCACGCTCATCCCTGTGCTTTGGATTTGCGTGGTGACTGCTTCACTCTTGACGCTAGAATTGGCTAACAGTACCCATAAGTTGCCGATGGTAACGGACAAATTCCAAAAGCTCATGATCACACCTTTCATCGCCAGCGGTGCCTGGCTGTAGGCGAATTCCAAGCCGGTTGCCGACACCAATACTTCGCCAAACGTCAGCAAAGCATAAGGCAAGATTTGCCAGGTGATCGACAAAGGATTACCGCCGTCAATCGCCACTTGCATCAGACCAACGACGATCCACGCAAGCCCTGAGAAAGCAATCCCTAATCCCATGCGGCGTAGGGCAGTCAGCTCAATACCCATGCGTTTTAAAATCGGGTAAAGGATCAGATTATTAAACGGGATTAACAACATCACCAGCATAGGATTTAAGGCTTGCATCTGCGCTGATTGGAACCAGTCCGGCTTGGTCATCTGATCTGCTTGCAAAATCCAGGTCGAGGCTTTTTGATCGAACAGCGACCAGAACGGCGTCACTAGCGCAAACACCACCAGCAAACGCAATACTGAGCGCACACCATCCACGGCTTCATCTGGATGCACGCCACGCGCACGATCCAGTTGTATCCAGGCGCCCAGCCCGCCAAAACCCAGCACTAGTACCAAGCCTAAACATAATGCTGCAACGATGCCAATATTGGGTGTCATCAATAAACCACCAACCGCAAGTACGCCACCCAGCGCCGCGAGGATGAGTCCATTGCGACTTTGTCCTGGTGCTGCACTCATCAATGCAGTGCGGACTACGTTTAAAAAGGAGTCAGGATTTTTCGCTACGGGAGGCACATGTATATAGCGCTTACGTGCCGACCAGAAGATGATCGTCGCAATCAACATCAAGATACCCGGAATGCCGAACGCCACGCTGGCACCAAACTGCTTCAGAAATATCGGCATCAGCAGCGACGCAAAGAATGAGCCGAAATTGATAATCCAGTAAAAGCCATCAAACACTTTTTGCGCCAGATGTTTATTGCTGCGATCAAACTGGTCACCCACAAACGACGCAACTAATGGTTTAATCCCGCCTGAGCCTAGCGCGATTAAAAACAATCCGGTGTAAAAGCCGTTGCGGTTATCGTCAAAAATCGCCAGACAAGCATGCCCAGCGCAATACACCAGACTCAGCCAGAACACACTGTTGTACTTACCGAAAAACCGATCGGCCAGCCAACCGCCCAGCAAAGGAAAAAAATACACGCCAATCACAAAGGTATGGAACACCTCTTTTGCCATATCTTTGCGCATCGCTTCTGGCATCGACAACAATAAACTCGTGATCAAAAATGGAGTGAGAATATTGCGCATGCCATAAAAGCTGAAGCGCTCGCAGCCTTCGCTGGCGATGATGTAGGGAATTTGCTTCGGCATTTTTGCCGGGTTTGTTGGCGTGTTGGTTTCTTCTATTGTTTGACTCATGCATTTCTCCATTTTTTAGTTTTATGGTGATGGACAACAAAACGGCCTCAATCATTGCTGGGCCGTTTTATTTTTAGTGCTCTAAATCTCAATGGATAATTGAGATTTAGAGTACTTGTCGCAGCAACGCAGTATCGCCAGTCGAACAAATGGATGTCAAGCAGTATGTCTAGGCAGTTCTGTGAGTTGTCAGACAAAGTGCCTGGATTGCATGTATTCGCTGCGTTCTAGTCAGTCTTTTCCTTTTGATGGAAGGGCGCAAACCAGCACACCAGAAACGAGGGGATTGTCGCGATCATCACAAACGTAAAGTAGCTGGTGTAGCCCAACAACTGTTGTAAGTGACCGCTGATAACGCCAGTCACAAGCATGCACAAACCCATTAAGCCGGTACCAAAAGCGTAGTGCGTTGTGGTGTATTTGCCCGGGGCCAGTTGCTGCATTAAATAAATCATGAAGCCGACTGAGCCAAATCCAAAAAAGAATTTTTCAATTGCCACACCGGCGGTAATCGCTAGCAGGCTGCTTGGTTGATACAGGCTCATCAGCAAAAATGTCACGTTAGGGATATTCACTGCGCAGCACAAGATAAATAAAGAAGGCTGTAAGCCACGGCGTGCCAGAAAAATTCCGCCAAGCACAGAACCCAGCAGCACAGCGATCAATCCATAGGTGCCATAAATAATCCCTAGCAGCTCATTGGATAAACCCAAGCCGCCTTTAGCAATCGGATCGACCATAAAGAAGGGACCGATTTTTTCCAGAAAGCCGATACTCAGACGGAACAGAAAAGCAAATGCGATCATCAGCCAGACATCGCGCTTTTGGAAAAACGTGACAAACGAATCCCACATAATATGCAGCGCAGCACGGGCGCTGGTCGGCGTATTCTCGGCTTTGGCACCGTCGGGCATTACGCGCATGTGCCAGAACGCCATCAGAATAGTTACACCCGCAACGATGAAGAAAATGATCCTCCAGGCATCTACCCATTCTGGTCCGAATACTTTTGGGTCATGATGGAACACGTCAGCATGTAATTTGCCGCTCAGGTAGACCAAGCCGCCAGAGGCGATGATGGGGCCGATATTCCAGCTTAGTCCCTGTATGCCGCAATACAGTGATTGGGTTTTGCTGTCGAGCGAGGTGACATACACACCATCCGAGGCAATATCTTGCGTGGCGCCCAAAAATGAAATAATCCAGAACAACACCATCAAAATCGCCATATAACTAGGCAAGGACATCACGATCGCCACACCAAAAAAACCAAGCGCCACCGCAATCTGGGTGCAGATCACAAAAAACTTCTTGGTTTTATACATCTCCACAAACGGCGCGAATAGCGGCTTGATGGTGTACGCCAGAATCAGGTAGCTGGCGTATTCCGCCGCTTTAGCGTTGTCCATACCCATATTCTTAAACATGATGGCGGTCACGCTGGTGAGCGTCATATACGTCAAAGCCATCGTGAAATAACCGGTAGGCACCCAGAATAACGGGGAGCGTTTCACCCGAGTGTGAGCGGTTTTTTCTGCAGGCGTATGCGTAGCAGGAGGTATTGCCGTGCCACCAGGCAGGGCGTCTGGAAGGGTGTTTTGCATGGTCTCGTCCTTAGGATGCTTTTTTGTTTGCAGTCTTTGCCGCAAACTATTTTATTGCCAGATTTTTAAGCGTAATTCAGGCACAAATGACGCCAGTCAAAATTTATGAAATCCTTTTCAAGAAAGCAGAATAGCATGATCTTTGACTTCGCTTGGGGATTTTTTCTGGTACTAAGTAACGTATTAAAGCTCGTGTTGTTGGCAGAGGGGAAGACCCTTGCCTCTAATGATGGAGCGGCGTGTACCGGTGTGTTGACATTCCATCCCGTCACCAGCGGCACCAGCAAATCTAAAATCATTAAAATGAAATCCAATGCTGAAATAGCCCAATGTCTGTTCAAAAAACTTATTTTTTGTGTTCTTACTATTTTTTTGAAAGTGTCTGATTATGATGATTCGTCTGATTTATGCGAGCCGCGCAGTTAACCTCGGCCCCGCAGATGTAAAAGATATTTTGGCAAGTTCACGCCGCAACAATCAGAAACTCGCAGTGACCGGAGCACTGAGTTTATCCAACGGCATCTTTTTACAATGCCTGGAAGGTGAGCGCTCCGCAGTCAACGCGGTTTACCACCACATTTTGCGAGACAAACGTCACACCAAGCCCGAAGTTCTGTCCCTGGAAGAAATTACTCAACGCCAGTTTACAAGCTGGAACATGGGCTTGATTGCCTCGACCACAGAAAACACAGCCTTGTTCCTGAAGTATTCTCCAACTGCCGAATTTGATCCCTACGGCATGTCAGCACCTGCGCTCAAAGAGTTTTTTACAGAGGTAATGAGCAGTGCGCGTTGGCTTAGTTAGTGCTGAGTAAGGCTGCGTTTAACAAGCACACAAACACCCGTAGGCGCGATTAGCGCAGCGTAATCGCGCATTTATTTACTGAGATGCCAGGCAAATCTCTTGGTTCCTATACGTACCGTAGTCCAGTTTTTTCAATTGCGTGGGATCAGGCTGCGCTAATCTCCCCTGCGATTTCTGCGCTACTTAAGGTAAAGGTTTCAACGACGCTGAATTAATTGCTTCCGTCTTGGCATTCTGTTAATTTAGTATTTTTCACTTGTCACTTGGAACCTCCAAGTTAGCCACCATGAAAACTCTATTAATCACTGTCGCCTTATTGTTCGGCGCATGTAATATCGCCACGGCTGGATTCGTCGATTTGTTTAATGGTGTGAAAGTTGGAGGTCAACTTCCTGAAAGTGACCTCAAGTATTTAGCGAAAACACCCGATAAAAACGCGAATCTGACTCTCATCGATTTTTGGGCGACTTGGTGCGTGCCCTGTCGAGAATCGATTCCAATGCTCAACGCATTACATGCAAAGTTTGCGACAGAAGGTTTTGAGGTAATCGGCATTACCAAAGAGTCAGAAGAAGTCGTAGCGCCGTTTTTAGAGAAGATGCCCATCCTCTACCCGTACGCAGTCGAAGGTGCCAAGAGTCTTCACAAAGCCTTGGGAATCAAAGCATTACCCTATGCGATCTTTGTCAACAAAAGCGGCAAAATCCTGTGGCGTGGTCAACCGTCAGAGATCACAGAATCACTAGTCCAGTCTTTACTTGCCAACAGCGGCGGTTAAGCTTTCGGTGTAGCTAATTGGCATCGGTACAGGTGCGTTGAACGCACCGCATTATTGAATACTCCTGGTAGGTATATTTAGACGTCCAAGTATTACTTGGTCAAGAAGCCTCAATGTTTATAAATGATGGGGAGTATATGGAAAAGCGTTGACATTTTTTGGTATGTGAATCTAAATTCTACATGCAGCTAGCTAGGTACGTCCAACACTCCCATATATTTACTCAACATCTAAGTGATTTTCAGTATATTCAAATTAAATTGCCGTCTTTTTCGTTCCCGGTCATATGTGAAAATGAAATTTAATCTAGCTAGATGGGATAAATATAGGCCTCGCTATTGGTTTCTTTTTTAATAATGAGTATTATAAAAACGTCCTGTGATCTAAACACTCACCATTAGGCAATTATGACAAAAACTTACTATAGCTCAAGGTCGTTAATTGGAAACGTGTTGTCAAAAATAACAGATGACGAGCGGTTGGAGCTTAGTCGGATATTTAATGTAGAAATGAAATTACCAGATAAGCCAGAGCAGCTTGCAGAAAAGATTTGCTCATCTGGTGGACATGCAATAGGAAACTGGCTTCGTAACCAAGGGTTGCCATACGCAGAGTTGATATTCGACGTAGCAACCTCGCTAAAAATAGAAAATATCGTATCCCCAAAGAATATAACTTCATACGGTCTCTCGATTTCGGAAATGGATTCTCGTGCCTACAATAATGTAGTCAATTCAGAAATTGCTAAAAGCTGGCAGATACCTTTGAATGCATATATCCAGCATCACGAGCAAGAGATATTGAAGAAATTTCTGATGGATACTTATCAGCGGATGACGCCAGAACAAAAGCGAGAAGTCGACAGAAAAGTACAGGAAATAGCTAAAGAACTGCCGGGAGCGAATATAGGGGGGTTGACAACTTCGGCTGCACTGATGACTCTTGCGAGCGTTGGTGGTTTTGCACCATACATCTTGCTGTCAACGGTAATTAGTACAGTCACGGCTGGGCTAGCTGGTTTTGGAGTCTACACAGCAGCATCTTCTATGTTGCATCTTCTTCTTGGTCCGGTAGGTTGGACAGCGTTAGGTGTAAGTGCAATTTACAAATTTGGCGGTCCGAACCAACAGCAGTGCCTTAAGGCAGTTTTGGCAATCTCGATGTTGCGAAGTAAGCTTGGACAAGCATCTGTAGCAAGCCTTCGCTAACATGTATAGCCAGTGATGCGATTAGCACCGAACAATCGTTCCATATTCTGACCAGCGTCGACATGCGTGCGATTACGCTGCGCTAATCGCACCTACGATCTTTGGCAGGCAGTGCTACCAAGTAATTCAAATTAACCTGCTAGCTTCACCGCCGCTTTCGACGCAGTCATATAATCCTTCTCACATAAATGTCCTATCAGTGTGCGGTGCGGTGGCAAGTTTGCCAGTGCGCGTTGTGACATCTGGGCGATCATCTGGAACTCTTTTTTTGCTTCTTCAAAGCGTGGGTAAGAGGCTGCGTTGGCATTGAGTTTGGTCTGAAATTCCATTCCATACAGCACGTATTGCCAGCTGGATGGTGGGTACATTTCTAGGTCGATGATAAAGTCCAGGCGGTGGGGTGGACGACAGCGCCACATTGCGAGTTTTTCTTTCAGTGTGTCGGGGATTGATGCGGGATTGGTGTTATCCGTCCAGAATGTGCTGTCGGTGCGCTGGCTCAGGCAGTAGTGCATTTTGACGAAATCGACGATACGTTCGTAGCGTTCTTTCATTTGATGATTGAATAATTTAGCGACGGGCTCCAGTTCGCCGTTGAACGGGAACAGGTAGCTAACCAGATAGGCAGCGGTTTCGATCAGGCCAATGCCGGAGGCTTCTAGTGGTTCTAAAAATCCGCCTGACAAGCCGACTGCGACACAGTTTTTTACCCAGTGTGCTTCTCGATATCCGACATTGAGTTTGAGTGATCTTGGTGTTAAATTCTCGTTCCCTGCGCCGATGTAGTCACGCAATACTTGTTCTGCCCGGGCATCGTCGGTGTGGCGGCTAGAGTATACATAGCCAACACCGCGGCGCTGTTGTAAGCCGATGTCCCAGATCCACCCTGCCTCTTTGGCGGTAGAAATTGTATAGGAGGGGATTGCTGTATCGGCTTGTGGATAAGGCACTTGCACTGCCAGCGCGCGATCGGCAAACAGGACATCATCTACCTTATGAAATGGTGAGCCTAAAGCCTCGCCGATCAGCCTGGCTTTGAAGCCTGTGCAGTCGATATACAGGTCGGCTGTTAGCCTACCAGCCTCTTGTGTGACGATGGCGCTAATGGCGCCATCAGCGTCCAGTTCGACTTGCTCAACATTGGCCAGAATATGTTTTACTCCCAGCGATTTTCCATGATCGGACAGCAGAGTAGCGAAGCGTCCTGCGTCGAAGTGATAGGCATAATTCATTGGACCTAAAAAGTCGCCGTCGTCCATGCGCTTAGGTGCATGCGAGGCATCAGCGACACGCTTTTGCATGGTCGCCGCTTCTGCAAAAGGTACACCCGCACCCGCAGCACCTTGCAACCAGTAGGGCAATAATTCGGGACCGCCAGCACGCTGGCTGGGTAAGCTGAATGGATGAAAATAATGATCGATGCCTGCTGCACCTTGTGGCCGTACCCAATCTACAAATTTAATACCTTGTTTAAAGGTCGCGTTGCATTCCCGTACAAACCGCGCTTCATCAATACCAATCGCTGCCAGCGTGCCGCGTATCGAGGGGAAGGTGCCTTCGCCGACGCCGATAATGCCGATTTCTTTGGATTCCACCAGCGTGATTTGTACGCTCTCACCCGAGGTAGCGCCAACAGTTTTGGCGAGAAATGCCGCAGTTAGCCAGCCAGCGGTGCCGCCGCCTACGATTAAAACTTGTTTGATCGGGTTCATGACGTAGCCTAAGAGTTGGAAGGTGGAGGTAATTATCAAGTCTTGTAATTGTTTAGCAGCAACATCACAAAAGGCAACAATCGCACATTGAAAACAAATGATTTGGTTTTTTTAATTGACTTTGATATTAAATAATCGCTATTATGAAATCGGTTTCAAAATATGAAATCGGTTTCAAAACATAATTCTAACATCATCGCATTCATGCAGATGAAATGAACCTAGCACAGGAGACATATGAAAATCCGTACCCCCACGTCCCGAAAAATCTCGGGCTCACCTATCCATTTAGCTGTACTCACCTTGCTAGCGGGCATTAACTCTGCTCATGCACAAGTTGCGCAGCCCGTTGCCCCAGTTGCTCCGGCAGCAGATTCTGCTGCGATTGCAGAGGTGATTGTCACAGGTACCAAGCGCGCTACGTCCTTGCAGCGTACGCCAGTGGCGATTACGGCGATCAACGCTGCTGCACTCGATGATGCGCATGTACAAACGATACAAGATGTCGTCAATCTGGTACCAGGCTTCCAGGCGACTACGCAGGGCGATCACGGTGTCATCACCATGACCTTGCGCGGTGTTGGTAACGATAGTGCCAAGACAGAATACGCCGATCCAGAAGTCGCTACTTTTGTGAATGGCATTTATTCACCACGCCCTGAAGGCGCAACCTCGTTGCTGTTTGATCTGGACGCGATTGAAGTATTGCGCGGTCCACAAGGTACTTTATGGGGGCGTAACTCCTCCGTTGGTGCAGTGAATATGCAGACGGTCAAGCCAGTGCTGGGCGACCACTCAGGCAATTTTGAAACTGGTGTTGGCAGCTACAACCGTTTCGGCGTGCGTGGTGCTTTTAATATTCCACTCAACGACACGATGGCCTTGCGGGTAGCAGTAGTGCATGAGCAGCATGATGGTTATGTTGATTATCAGAATGCGCCGAATCCTTCTCTTGCCAGTCAGCAAGCTGCCTATATTGCTGGTGGCGGAACGTTGAGCACGTTTCAGCCGATCAATTCCAATTTGTTTATTCAAAATGGTTCTGCTAAAAAATATGGTGCACAAGATCAGACCGCTGCGCGCCTGAGCTTGTTGTGGAAGCTGACGCCTAATCTAAAGTGGGATGTCTCTTACGAAAAATATATGGATCGCGGTACGCCAAACATGAATCTGATGCAAACACCGCGTCCGGGTCAGGATTTTTGGTCTGCATTGATTGACACGGCGCCGTCCGTCCACCGCGATACAGATTCATTCCGCAGTCGTCTGGATTATGCGATTGGCGACAGCATGTCCTTGGCCTATATTGCAGGGTACTCACGCTTCAGCGGATCATCGACCTTTGATCAGGATGGCGGTGCCAGTGTGCCGACTAGCTTCAACACCGGCGCGACCTATCAGGCCGACAACACCGTATCGTCGCACTATGTGAATTATAGCCACGAAGTCGAATTGCAATCCGTCGGTAAAAAAGAAGTCGACTGGTTATTAGGTTTGTACTATGCCGCAGAAACCAACGATATCCGCTTTGATATTCCTATCTTTAACGGTACACAACAAGGTACGGTTGGCTGGCAGGGTTCGTTTATTCAACCAAAAGAAACAGTTGAATCGAAAGCTGCATTTGGTCAGGCGACTTGGAATGTGAACGATAGTTTGCACTTGACTGGCGGTATCCGTTATACCGCAGACTACCGCACTAACGTTGGTGGTCGCGGTTATGGCTGGGCATATGATGGCGCACCGCAAATTCCGGTGAACCCAAGTGTGAATCCAGCTGCGCCTGGTTCTGGTTTTGGTGTCCCTAGTCAAAACGATGGTACTTTTAGCGGTAATAAAACCACTGCCCTAGCACGAGTTGGTTATGACATCGATCGCAACAACATGGTCTATGCCAGCATTTCTACTGGCTATAAATCAGGTGGTCTGCAAGACGGTGGCAAGCCATACGGCGCAGAGACTTTGACCAATTATGAGCTAGGTTCCAAGAGCACTTTCTTGGGCGGCACGGTCAAGATGAACAATGCGCTGTTCTATGAAAACTTTAAAGGTTTTCAATTCAGCGCACCAGTGACCAACCCAGATGGCAGCCATTCTCTAGTGACATCCAACGCCGATGGCGCCAAGATTTATGGCTTTGAATCTGAGATCGCCGCTAGGTTGACACCCGCCGATAAAGTCCAGGTATCTCTTGCAATCACCCGCACTGAGCTGGGACATTTAATCGGCGGCAGTAATGATTACGTCTTGCCTGTCTGCGCTGTCCCGGGTATCAGCAACTGTTTAGATGTGACCGGTAATGAGATGCCGCATGCGCCTAAGTTCTCTGCGCAAGCTCAGTATCAACATACGTTTAACATGGTAAATGGTGCTACCTTGACGCCGCGCATCAGCATGCATTACGAGACCGCAAGCTGGCTCAGTGTATTTGATCTCGGTGATGGCGATAAACAAAAATCCTATACAAGAACTGATCTGGGTTTGCGTTACGCCTCAGGCAAGGCCTGGTACTTTGATGCTTTCGTTCGTAACGTAGAAAATTCCAACATCAAAACCAGTGCGCAAAATAGCTTTGGCGGTGTGTGGCAATCTCAATACCTGCCACCACGTACTTTTGGTATTAATGCTGGTGTAGAGTTTTAAATTTTTTAGTTCGTCTTGCTACCTCTGGTAGTTCAATGCCCTCGTTCTTCTCCAAGGATGAGGGTTTTTTTTATTTAAAAATTACGCGAGACTGTCCCAACTCCGTAGTAGTAACTCGCCTAACTAAAGTACTGTCGTCGTATCGATATTCAAAAGGGTCAGGGCGTCATTCCGGCATGGTTTTAGCCGGAATCCAGCGACGGTTGTTGAGTCGTACCCTAGACTTGAAAGTGACGATGCTGATTATCAGGATAACGACACGGGATTCCGGCTAAAACCATGGCGGAATGACATAAAAAAGCAATGCATTACTAACAAAAGAATCAACAATACTTAATCTGAATATGTCATGTTGATATATATACTCGTAGTATGTATATTTTAATCATCCATATAATCATTGGACAACAAGGCATATTATTAAAAAATAATGGGGAGTATATTTAATTTCTCTGCTAAATATTCCTTAGCCGACTTCCGCTTGAAGTGTAATTTTGAAGCAGTTTTTGATCCCATCTTTGATCCAATATTTCATTCTGTTGTTGATTCAATTTGTACTGCTCCTCCCCCAATATGACGAGAATAAAATCATGAGCGTGACCGAAATTTTTTTGATCGCAATGGCGATTATTTTTACCGTGCCTTACCTGATCTGGCGCGTTGGCAGAACTGATTATTGGGCGCCCTTAGTCGTAGTGCAGATCATCACCGGCATTGTCTTAGGGCCAGGTGTGTTGGGTGCAGCTTTCCCCGACTATTATCAATTTGTATTTAACCCGCAAGTGACCTCTGCGCTGAATGGGATTGCCTGGTGGGCGGTGATGGTATTTGTGATGATTGCTGGCGTTGAGCTAGATCTTAAAAAAATGTGGCGTTACAAACGAGAGAGCGCGATAACTTCAGGCCTTGCACTTGGTATGCCGCTGTTGTTCGGTTGTGTCGCTGCAGTCTGTTTACTCAATCTGAGCCAAGGCTGGATGGGAACTAAAGCCACTACCTGGCAATTTGTCCTTGGCATAGGCATGGCTTGCGCAGTGACGGCATTACCCATTTTGATTTTGCTGATGGAAAAACTGGCGATCTTACGACAGCCCATCGGGCAACGTATTTTGCGTTACGCCAGCCTGGATGATGTAGCGATCTGGGGCGTGCTGGCATTGATTTTGTTGGACTGGACGAGAGTCGGGCGGCAAGCTTTATTTTTAGCTGGATTTGCGTTGGCGAGCTATCTATTCCGCCGTTTGATGCGCAAGCTGCCAGAGAGTGATCGCTGGTATGTTGCCTTTATCTGGCTGGCGGTATGCGCTTATTTTGCCGACTGGTCTGGTTTGCATTTTATGGTTGGTGCGTTTTTGGCGGGCATGGTGATGGATAGTGACTGGTTTAATCAGGCTGACATGGATAAGCTGCGTCATTTTGTATTGATGATTATGATGCCGGTATTTTTCTTGAGTACCGGCTTACGGACTAACTGGCAGCTCGGCGGAACGACCGTATTTATTGCGGCAGGCTTATTATTGCTGGCGTCGGTAACGGGCAAACTGGTAGGCATTCACATTGCCGGAAAAATCCTTCAATGGGAAAAAGGCGAGGCATCGATCATAGGCTGGTTATTGCAAACCAAAGCGCTGATTATGATTATTTTTGCGAATGTATTACTGGATAAACAAATCATTACCAGTGAAACGTTTACCGCGCTGTTGATGATGGCTGTTGCCAGTACCATGCTGACGGTACCGATGGTAGTGCCTCAATTACAAAAAATGAAGGCATTGATTTTTCGGACAACCTGATGAGATTGATAGCATCAATATCTGTATGACTTTATCAAAATACGGTTGGGTGTATTCATCATAAAAATGGGCAAAGAAATTAGTTTTTCTTTGCCCATTTTATTTTTAAAACTAAGCGTTTAGCGAAGATTTTCTCACCGGTCGCTAGACTTTATTCAGCCCGGGATAAACGCTGAGTCCCTACAAAATCGCGGTACCAAAGTGCGCTGTCTTTGAGCGTTCGCTCTTGTGTGTCGTAGTCCACATATACCAAGCCAAAACGCTTGGCGTAGCCGGAGTTCCACTCAAAGTTATCCAGCAAACTCCAGTAAAAATACCCTTGTACATTGACACCTCGTGCGATCGCTTTTTGCAAGGCGTTCAGATGCAAGCGAACGTAGTGTATGCGTGCTTGGTCATGAATTTTCCCATCAACTATTTGATCTGCAACGGCCATCCCGTTTTCAGTAATATAAATTGGTGGTAAGTCTTTATATTCTTCGTTTAGTTGTAAGAGCAAGTCAGTCAGACCATCAGGATAAATTTCCCATCCCATATCGGTAAAACCTAATTTACCTTCCGGTTTTTTAGGCGGATTATCCGTACTGATAAAAGAACGGAAATAATAATTGACACCTAAAAAATCGATGGGTTGCTGAATGTCAGCCATGTCATTAGCGTGTACGTCAAACTTGCTCATGTCCATGCGATCAAGCGCTTTTTGCGGGTACCGACCTTTAAAAATCGGGTCCATAAACCATTGCACCGAGCGTGCGTACTCCCATTCTGCCTCTGCTTTATCGGCGGCTGAGTCGGTTGCTGGCATGGCCGTCCATTGGTTTAAAACGATACCTAATTTTGCGGAACTACCGATCTTTTGCAAAGCCTGACGCATCGCTTTCATTGCCCATCCATGCGATAACAATAGGTGATGAGAAACCTGAATTGATGCAGCAGTATCTGCAATGCCGGGTGCAAATTGCCCGTTACCAAAACCGAGATTAGCAGTACACCAGGGTTCATTATGAGTGGCGATGGTGGCTACCCGGTTGCCAAAGCGACGCGCTACTTCTGCCGCATAGTCAGCAAAACGGGCAGGGGTGTCACGATGGAGCCAGCCGCCCTGATCTTGCAAACCTTGCGGTAAATCCCAGTGATACAAAGTCACATGCGCCAGAATATTTTTCTCGGCCAGTCTGGCGATCAGATTGGAATAAAACTCAAAGCCTTTTTCATTCCATGCGCCATAGCCCAAAGGCTGCACGCGTGACCAAGAGATAGAGAAGCGATATGCGCTGACATTGAGCGAGGCGATGATGTCGATGTCTTCAGCGTAGCGATGATAATGGTCGCAAGCGACGTCGCCGGTGCTGCCATCGATGATCTTGCCGGGTGTATGGGTAAAGGTGTCCCAGATAGAGGGCCCGCGTCCGTCAACGGCGGCAGCACCTTCAATTTGGTAGGCGCTGGTTGCCACACCCCAGGTAAATGCGGGAGAAAATTCTGTTGCTGAGTCGTGATTTTGCATGTGTAGGTCTCATATATTTCTTTTGTTTGAAATCGTTTTCACGAGTGATTAGAATTTAACATTGGGGATATCGCCTGTCAATCAACAATCTTTATTTTCATTGCGTTTTTTGGATGGCGCTTAGCTGCAGTGAAAGCTTTCATCTTGAAGCTGCGGTCAGAGGGGAACGGATGGGGAAGATGGTTTTATTTGTGATGAGTTGATCAATTCATAAAACCTTGAATAATCCATGTTATTCTCGCTACGAAAAGCTTTTCACAAGCTTACCTAGATATTCATCATCAATTCATCGTTAATTCATCTTCAATTCGCATAGTTGAGAAGGCACACGTGGTCGAGAAACAAATCAATACCGATTCGGATAACAATGCTTCAAGCAATAATCCAGTGACTTTGATGGATGTGGCGCGTCAGGCGGGCGTTTCGCCTAGCACGGTGTCACGGATTTTGAATGGCACTGCCAAAGTCTCTGCGGATAAACGTAAAGCAGTAGAAACTGCCATTGAGCAGATGCACTTTGAGCCAAACCAACTGGCACAAAGTCTTAAAAGTGGTCGCTCGATGACGATCGGTATCGTCGTACAAGATATTTCCAGTCCGTTTTTTGATGAGACCTTACGTGGTGTTGATGATGGTTTAAAAGGCACTGGTTATGCCTCCGTGATCGTCAGTGGGCATTGGGATGCGCAAGAAGAGGCGGCCCGGATTAAGTTATTGCTGGCGCGCAAGGTGGATGGGATTATTTTGTTGTCCGGCCATATTGCGGATAAAGACGTGCTGCATTTTTCGCATCAGAAGCCCATCGTCGCGACAGGGCGTGCATTGCAAAGCGAGACGGCGATTGGATTTAAGCTAGACAATGAAAACGGTGCCTACCTTGCTGTGCGCCATTTAATTGAGTTAGGACATCGTCGCATTGCCTTTGTCACTGGCCCTGCCGATAACTCTGATGCCAGCGAACGGTTGCTCGGATACCAGCGCGCACTGAAAAGCGCCAATCTGGAATTTGATGCGAACCTGGTGGTTGAAGGCGATTTCCATGAGGCCAGCGGTTTAGTTGCAGTCAATCGTCTGTTTGATACTCAGCAGCAGTTTAGCGCTGTGTTCGCCGCGAATGACCAGATTGCCTATGGTGTACGGCTTAGCTTGTACCGCAAAGGGATACGGGTGCCGGATGATATCTCCCTGATCGGCTTCGATGATTTGCCCGGCTCGCTTTACACTACACCGCCGTTGACGACGATACATCAGCCTTTGTATGACATGGGATTACTGGCAACGACCACTTTACTCGGACTGATCAGCGGTAAAAAAGTGGATGTCGAGCTGCCCAAGTTGGAATTGATTGTCAGAGAAACTACACGTCGCTTCAGATGATGTCGCCGCTTTATGACATTCTTGATACAAAAAAGAGCTAAAAATCAGGCTTAAATTTGTTCTAAACCGGCATCGAAGTTTGGGACTGATCTGTATTTGCTGTATCCTATAGTATTGAAACAACGGCTTTAAGCCCACTATGCAAGAGCACTCTAGTAGCGTCAGACCATCTGACGTTAAACCCCACAGGTCATTGTTTGAACGTTTGACCGCACTGATTTCCCCCGAACCTGAGAACCGCGCTGAATTGCTGGAAGTTCTGCATGACGCGCAAGAACGTAATCTGATTGATGCCGATGCACTGGCAATGATCGAAGGTGTGTTCCAGGTTTCTGATCTGGCTGCACGCGACATCATGGTGCCGCGTTCCCAGATGGACGTGATTGATATTTCTAAACCGATAGCAGAATGGATGCCCGAAGTCTTATCGACGGCGCATTCCCGCTTCCCTGCGGTTGAAGGCGATAGAGATAAAGTGGTTGGCGTGCTATTGGCAAAAGATTTGTTGCGGTACTACGCAGAAGAGTCTTTTGATGTCCGAGTGATGTTGCGCCCGGTGGTGTATATCCCGGAATCCAAGCGCCTGAATATTTTGTTGCGGGATTTTCGCGCTAATCGCAATCACATGGCAATGGTGGTGGATGAATACGGTGGCGTTGCAGGTCTGATTACGATTGAGGATGTGCTGGAGCAAATTGTCGGCGATATTGAAGACGAATATGACTTCAATGAAGAAGAAGACAATATTATTGTCCTCGATAATAACGGCGACGGCGTGCGCTGGCGTGTGAAAGGTTTGACCGAGATTGAACAGTTTAATACCGCGTTGGGTACCGATTTTTCAGACAAAGTAGTCGATACCATCGGCGGCTTGGTCACCAATCATCTGGAACGGGTACCGCACAAGGGTGAAGAATTTAATATTGGCAATCTGCATTTTGAAGTCTTGCGCGCCGATGCCCGTCAGGTGCAGATGTTGTTAGTCGAAAAACGGTCTTTGGTGCAGACTGATGATGATTGAATCCATCGTTCATCGTTGTATTCATAGAATTGTTTTCTGTCGCCCAGCTCGTACTCATTTGCAGATTCTCTGATCTTGTTTTCATTTCATTCCCCTCCATTTCGTTCATCCATCTTGCTGGCTTTGCTGGCAGGTGGTTTGAACGTATTTTCTTTTGCTCCCTATCATTTGTGGCCACTTCAGATCATCAGTCTCGCACTGATTTTTTGCTTGAGCTATTCCGCCAGTGCATGGACTTTGCGACGCCAG
The DNA here is from genome assembly GCF_040544435.1 of Undibacterium sp. GrIS 1.2. Lineage (NCBI taxonomy): Bacteria > Pseudomonadati > Pseudomonadota > Betaproteobacteria > Burkholderiales > Oxalobacteraceae > Undibacterium > Undibacterium sp. GrIS 1.2. The sequence continues at coordinate 55,355 of NZ_JBEONP010000001.1, read as the reverse complement.
TGGATGCTGGGTTGGGCATATAGTTTTTCCTGGATGTTTTGGGGTGTGCGCTGGTTGATGGTGGCGATGACTGATGCTGGCGGTATGCCGTGGTTGCTGGCATTGGCCGCAGTCGCTTTGTTTGCCGCTTATCTGGCTTTGTACGCCGGTCTGGCCTTGTCGCTGGCTCATTACCTACGCAAGCGTTGGCCGCTATCATTGGTCGCATCCTTGCTATTCGTGCTGCCATCGCTTTGGAGTTTGTCGGAGTTGCTACGGGGCTGGATATTTACTGGCTTCCCGTGGCTGGTGTCGGGCTATGCACATACCGCGAGCCCCTTGGCTGGCTATGCTGCCGTCTTTGGCGTGTATGGATTGGGATGGTTGAATGCCTTAATCGCAGGCGCCGTGGTTTTATTGATGCTTAAAAAAACCTGGTGGCCTGCATTGCTTGCTTGCGTTGCCTGTCTATTTTTAGTCGGCATCGGTTTGCGAGTCGTGGCATGGACACAGCCATCCGGCAACCAGATCAGCGTCAGTTTATTACAAGGTAATGTAGCGCAAGATATCAAATTTGATCCGGAACATGTGAATGATTCGTTGCGCTTGTATCACGACATGATATTGACCGCGCCAGCCGATTTGGTAGCGACACCAGAGACCGCCTTACCGGTATTGTCCAGCCAATTACCACCGGATTATTTGCCGATGTTAAATGCCTTTGCACAAGACACTGACAGTCATCTGGTCATTGGTTTGGGGGTCTATGACGGCGGCGATAAATATACCAATAGCGTTTTAGGTTTGTCGCGCCAGCATGCGGTACGCGGCTATCGTTATGACAAACATCATCTAGTGCCGTTTGGCGAGTTTGTCCCGTTTGGTTTTAAATGGTTTGTGAATCTGATGCAGATTCCGCTGGGTGATTTTTTTGCTGGCAATGTTTTGCAAGAAGCCATGCAGATAAAAGATCAATGGGTATTGCCCAATATTTGTTATGAAGATTTGTTTGGTGAAGAAATCGCGCACCAATTGTCGGCAGCGTCGCATAGCCCATCCATATTATTAAATGTATCTAATATTGCCTGGTACGGTGATTCGATTTCTATCCCGCAGCATTTACAGATATCGCAAATGCGGGTGCTAGAAACCGGGCGGCCTATGCTGCGTTCTACCAACACCGGTGCGACGGCGGTGATTGATGCGCAGGGGATTGTAACTGCTCAGCTAAAGCCTTTAACAAAGGATATTTTGCGCGCCAAAGTACAAGGTACCAACGGTCTGACGCCGTATGTGCGTTGGGGCAATGCAGGTATTCTTGCGCTCATCATCTTGAGTCTGCTGGCGGCGTATTTTGTGTCACGGAAAAACGTACAATCCTGATTTGAATTTGAATTTGAATTTGAATTTGAATTTGAATTTGAATTTGAATTTGAATTTGAATTTGAATTTGAATTTGAATTTGAATTCAATTCCTTATCCCATCGCAGCGATCTTTAAAAAAGTGTCACTGCGTTTTGTGACAGCGCATCGGCTTCTGTATTTTTTTTGCGGGGAATCCAGATCAAACGAATATCAGTGAATTTCGCTATCAGTTGCTTGGCTTGTTCGCACTGCTCTTGCAGTGTTGAACATGCAGGCAAGCGCACGATGTTTTTCTTGCTGTGGGTGTGGTCGGCGTTGACGCTGTCTATCACGGTGCGGCTGTCTCCAAACACAACAAGTTTGGCAGGGCGCTGTTCTAACGCGCATGCTAATACTGCGTTTAGCGCATAGAACTCTGCCTCGTTACTATCACCGTAGCCCATCGCCCGGCTGATTTCTATCTTTATTCCTGATGGGCTGACTACGACGCCACCGATACCAATTTTGCCCGGATTGGGATGTGCTGAACCATCAAAATAGGCCTGCCAGGTGTCAGCACCCAGTCCGTTGACAGCGCAGTTGCTTTGCTTATTACTTTGCTTATGTTGGGCTAATTTTTCAGCCTGTAGTTGTTGACGTACGATATGGCGAGCACGAATTTTTTCCTGCTCCAATAATCGTATAGCAATAAGATTTTCTAAGCCTTTTTCACCTGCTATGTTGAACAGGATTTTTTCTAATGCGTGCTCTTGTGCCTGTTCCAGGCTTTGCGATTCAGTGATGTTGGCTTTTGCTAAGCACTGGCTTTTCGCTAGTTCTGCTTTAAACGCAATAGTAAGAAGTTGACCATGTGTAGGCATATTGCGAGGGATCATTTTTTTGAAATTTGGCTTAGTTTAGCACCATGAATATAGTAGTCACCGTACTTAGCAAGTGTGCCATCATTTGCAAGATGAGTACTTAAAAAAGAATTTTGGAGCACATAATGACATATAAAGAAAACACCAACGACAGTGCCGCTTTTCTACCAGTCGGCATGATTGCCAATGCAGGCACTTATGGACAAGCGATAGAAATGGCAGCAGTGCGAAAACATAGCGCTGATGCTAATGCTGATGCTGGCTCTGGTAGTGCAGGCTGGGCACCGTTTCATTACGAAAAAATTTCTGATACAGAGTATGTCTGCACTGGCGGATACGCGATTGGTAGCGGTGGCTACAAAAAATGGCCAGAGCCGCATACGACTGTCGTCGTTTCTATCTCAGAGATTGAGCATGCGCTGAGTTTGTTATTAGAAGATGCGCAAGATAAAGAGGACGTGGTTGCAGAAGTTAAGGCGCCAGGCAGTTTTGCATCAAGCCAATCTGCCAAGGTCAGCTCGCCTCAATTATCTAGTCTATCAGAACCCACAACGCAGCCAAAATACTTAACGGTCGTGCTGCAATTACCCAATGATAAAGAAGGACAGCAGCGGATTAAAGAGGCTTTCAAAATTGATGAATTATTTTTTGGCGCGCTGGTGACATCCATCTCCACCCGCGCACCAAACTGAATTATTCCTTAGGTTTTTATTTAGCCCAGCCAGCCGGACGTGCCAGCGTAAAATTTTCTGTCGCGTTCGTCCTGCCGTACCAGTCCGCACCCATGCGCGACACCAGATCTAATTTGACCGGATCAATTTGGCCATCTGCGGTGACAATACTGTCATCCACATGTGCTGCGACGACTTCACCAAAGACCACATAGCAAGTTGGCGCATGTTCTGGGTAGGGCATCAGCTTTGCCAGTCTGCATTCAAAACTGACAGGCGCGCCGTCCACTCTGGGTACGCCAATAAATTGTGACGGCAGAGACTTCACATTGCATTGTTCAAACTCACTGGTTTCTGCGTCGTAACCAAATGAGGTTTCGTTCATCAATTGCACCATGGGGAATGACACCAGATTGACGACAAATTCGCCAGTCTCCTGGATATTGCGCACGGTGTCTTTCATACTGCCGTCGCTATTGACCAAAGGTGAAATCATCAAGGTCGGCGGCGATGCCGTAATCATCTGAAAAAAACTAAACGGCGCGAGATTAGTCAGGCCATTTTTCCCTTTAGAAGAAACCCATGCAACCGGACGCGGCGTAATGGTAGAGCCCATCCAAAAATAAGCGAGTCTTGGTGCTATAGATGAAAAGTCGATCAGCATGGAATTCCTTTAATTTGCTATTCAATTTGTACAGCGAGAATGGGGTAAGTCGTTTGATGATTGCCTGCTTTGGAAGAGGTGTGATTAAATATACTCCCCTACTTTTTTGATAAAAAAACCGTAGATGTCCAATTTTTCTATGGACAATAAAAATATACTGCATAGGGTATATCTTTATTCAATTCGTCCCATTACTATTTTCTGCTTATGTTGATTGAAGCTGACTACGAATAATCAACTCAGCCAATTCACTTTCGGAAATTTCTCCCTCACATAGTCCGGCATGCTGGTGACTTCTGCTTTGGCATAGTCATAAAAAATAAATCCTGATTTTGCCATCGCAATCAGATGCTGGTCGCTGGGGCGGGTGATGCGGAAAGTGATATCGCCGCCATATTTATTGAAATCCATGACGCCAACTTCAAACAACAACTGATCGCGTGCGTGCGCTTCGGATTTGTAGGTGGTCGCCAGGTCGGTGATGATGGTGCCCGGGCCGACGCCTTTGGTTTCGCCAATCCCAAATTCAAACATAAACCTGGCTCTTGCCTCAGAGATCATGGAAATCATCGAGTCGTTGCCAAGATGGTTTGCGCTATTGATGTCGGTCACCCTTACCGTCAGCAGGGTGGAGTAGTAGTACTGATCTTCTGGGAAATGGAGTGTTAGGCGAGCCATGGCTTTTAAGATTTATATAAACGACTGATTTTACCCGTTTGTGATTCGCAGGAATTGTTGTGATTTCTTCAAAATCCATTGCAGGCAAGAAATAAATATCCAATGCGCTTTGGATTTTTTGTTGTTAATATTCAATGCGCTTTGATAAAAAACAGAAATTTTTAATTATTTATGTAGTATGACTACATAAAGTGACTAGGCTTGTGGGTGATTAGCAACGGTTAAGATTGATATTTTCATTCTTGACGCAATATATTCGACGAAATATCAATTATTTGATTTGACATGTAATTTAGTATTAGTACAGAATCTCGTTCGGGGCATCAAATTCCGGATTTTAATTAGAGCGTTTGAGCTGCCAAGATTTTGCTGTTGGAATCGTAGTTTTATAATAAAAAACCAAGGAGACGAGTAATGACTAGCTTTCAAAAAAAGCGAGGCGGGAGTGTTGCCTTCAATCGCTTCGTATTTAACGTAACCCCTATCGCTGCAGCTTGTGCATTGCTGCTATCCACATCCACTGCGGTATATGCGCAACAAGCTGGCACCCCAGCTGCTGCTACCGCTGCTACCAAAGCAGACGACGGTAATGTGGTTGTTGTCACCGGTATCCGTAAGGGTATTGAGGATGCGATTTCAGTAAAGAAAAATTCTAATTCCATCGTCGAAGCAATTTCTGCTGAAGACATAGGCAAGTTGCCCGATACCAGTATTGCCGAATCCATTGCCCGTTTGCCTGGCTTAGCCGCGCAACGTGTTGCAGGCCGCGCTCAGGTCATCAGCGTTCGGGGTTTATCTCCGGATTTTGCTACTACATTGTTGAATGGCCGTGAGCAAGTCAGTACTGGCGACAACCGTAGTGTTGAGTTTGATCAATACCCCTCTGAATTGCTGAGCGGCGTGACTGTGTACAAAACCCCTGACGCTGGTCTAGTAGGGCAGGGTTTGTCTGGTACGATCAATTTACAAACAGTGCGTCCGCTGGATTTTTCTACCCGTACAATTTCTTTAAATGCTCGTGGCGAGAAAAATTCCATGGGATCGATTGCTAATATTAAAGATACTGGTCATCGCATCAGCGCAAGTTACATCGATCAATTTGCCGATCGTACGATTGGTATTGCCATCGGTATTGCAGATCTGGAGTCGCCGGTGTTGGATAATGAGACTGGTACTTATGAGCCGTTTAGTCAAAGTTCTGTCTCTGGCGTTCCTCCTGGTACCTACGTTACTGCGGGTGTTAAATCACTGGCGAAGAGCGGTACCTTAAAGCGTACTGGCATCATCGGTGTATTGGAATATCGTCCGTCAAAAATGTGGAGAAGTACGCTGGATATATTCAGTTCTACTTTTAAACAAGTTGATACCAATAATCAATTTGAAGCCAACTTAGGTGGCTATAACGGTAGCAACAATCCACAAGGATTTAATTACAGTTCGGTCAATGTGGTTAACAATACTTTGCTCGGTGGCGTTGCAACCGGAGCATACCCACTGGTACGCGGACAATACAATAACCGCGAAGATTCTATCCATACTGCTGGCTGGGGTAATAAATTTACTTTCGACAAATGGTCATTATTAGCAGACGTTAATTACTCTGAAGCTAAGCGTGATGAGCTGTATCTTGAAAACAATTTACAACTGAGAAATCCATCTGGCGGACCGCTCAATGACCCAGCCCTGACAGTCGGCTGGGTACCAGGCAGTTTTGCTACCTTGTCGGGCAAGTTAAATTATAGTGATCCGACTCAGCTGTATACCGGTAACTCGATTTATGGCTACGGCAGTACCTATGCACCACATCTTAAAGACGTTTTAAAGAGCTTTAAAATGGTTGCAACAATGCCGGTGCCAGCGATGCTCGACAATGTTTTTGACAATGTAGATGTGGGTGTCAATCGTAGTGATCGTACTAAAACTAAACGTCAACCAAGTGGTGCGCTGACCGCTAGCGGTAGTCCAACTATTTCTAGCGATTTGTTGTATGCCCCGGTCAATCTTGGTTTTGCTGGTAGCGGCATTGTTCCTTCCTGGAATGTACCTGGTGTCATCGCGAAATACTTTGATCCAATTACCTACAACTTGACCAATAATAGCAACACGATTTCACGTGCTTGGGATGTCACTGAGAAAATCACGACCTCTTTTGTTAAAGGTAATATTGACTCTCAACTCGGTGGTGTTTCGCTCCGTGGCAATATCGGCGTACAAGTGATCAATACTGACCAGTCATCGGCATCGCTGTATTCCGATCCTAGTGGCGCTGCTCATCCATATACCGACGGAAAAACTTATACCGACGTGCTGCCAAGTATGAATCTGGTCTTTGGTTTGCCTGACCAGCAAACTTTACGTTTTGCATTAGCAAAACAAGTTGCGCGTCCGCGCCTGGATCAGTTAAATGCCGGCTTTGAGTTTAAAGTGGATGCCTCTACCAGATTGCCTGGGGGTAGCGGTGGTAACGCACAGTTAGAGCCTTGGCGTGCTACTGCTTTAGACATCTCTTATGAAAAGTATTTCGGTACTAAAGCTTATTTCGCTGCAGCCTTTTTCTACAAAGACTTGAAGAGCTATATCTATGATTATTCGGAAACTCGTGACTTCTCCCAGTTCACACCGGGAACTGTAGCGATATCTAATTTTGGTCAATATAACTCTCCTAAGAACGGCCAAGGTGGTTCGCTCAAAGGTCTGGAATTATCAGCATCAGCACCGCTGAATCTGATCTCCTCAGCGCTTGATGGATTTGGTGTCACTGCTAGTACGACATTTACTGATAGCTCGATTAATATTCCTCAAGTGAACGATACTATCGGCAAAATTCAATTGCCTGGCCTGTCTAAGAATGTCACCAATCTCACGCTTTACTATGAGAAAAAAGGCTTCTCAGCCCGTATCGGTCAACGCCGTCGCTCTGACTACGTTGGTGAGATCGGTAACTTTGCCGGTGATCGTCAATTGCGTTATGTCGTTGGTGATAATGTCACTGACTTCCAAATTGGTTACGTGTTTGAAGACGGTCCATACAAAGGTCTGGGCATCATGTTGCAAGTCAATAATCTGACCAATGCAGCCTATGAAACCTACGCAAATAGCAAAGATCGTCAGTTAGAGTATGCAAAATACGGACGTATCATGTTGTTAGGCGCCAGCTACAAGTTTTAAGTAACACTAAAACAGTCCTCGCAGACTCCAAGCTGCGGGGACTTGTTTTTAGGACTTAGGCTAAATCGTTTCAGCAGCAATTTAATACCAACTGCGCGAATAATTTTGCATCAGTCTTAATCTCGTTATTCTGTTGGACGTTACTTAAAAAAACCAGGAACAAGCAAGTATGCAATCATCGACAAACAAGCCTAGGCTTTCGTTCTGGCAGTTGTGGAATATGAGTTTTGGTTTCTTCGGCATTCAATTCGGCTTTGCCTTACAAAACACCAATACCAGCCGGATTTTTTCCACCTTAGGTGCTAACGCGGATGATCTCGCCTTGTTCTGGCTTGCCGCACCGATCACGGGTTTGCTAGTACAGCCGGTGATAGGCTATCTCAGTGATAATACTTGGCATCCATTTTGGGGGCGTCGTCGTCCATTTTTCTTTGTCGGTGCTTTATTAGCATCGGTTGCGATGTTCCTGATGCCTAACTCCAGCATGTTATGGATGGCGATTGCTGTTTTGTGGATGATGGATTCTGCGATCAATATTTCGATGGAGCCATTCCGCGCTTTTGTCGGTGACAAACTCAATCCTTCGCAACAGACGGCGGGTTTTGCGATGCAGACTTTTTTGATCGGATGCGGCGGTGTGATAGCCTCCCTGTTGCCAAGTTTGCTGACCAATTATCTCGGCGTCAGCAATGTTCCGGTTGATGGGGCTATACCGGATACGGTGCGTTATTCCTTCTATTTTGGTGGCGCTATCTTTGCGTTGTCGGTGATGTGGACTGTATTTACGACGAAAGAAATACCGCCAACTGATTTAGAGAAATTTCGCCAGGAACGTAAAAATAACCAAGGTTTTGCAAGAGCTATTACAGAAATTTTGGGCGGCTTTCTCAAGATGCCAAAAACCATGGTGCAACTGGCATGGGTGCAGTTTTTTACTTGGGTCGCTTTGTTTTCTATGTGGGTCTACACCACACCATCGATTGCCGAAATCGTATTCCATAGTACCGATGCTCAATCTGCTGCTTATCAAGAGGGTGGTAACTGGGTTGGCATTATGTTTGGTGTATATGGCGGCGTATCCGCGATAGCTGCTTTTATCTTACCGATCCTGTCGCGTATGACTAGCCGTAAATTCGTTCATATGATCTGCCTGATGATAGGTGGCGTCAGTCTGGTCAGCATCTTTCTTATTAGTTCCAAACAAATGTTGTTGTTGCCTATGGTCGGCGTAGGGATTGCCTGGGCAAGCGTATTGACGATGCCTTATGCCATTCTGGCTGGCGCTTTGCCTGCTAATCGCATGGGTTATTACATGGGTTTGTTTAACTTTTTTGTCGTGATTCCGCAAATTGTGGCTGGCTTTGTATTGGGCGCGATGTTGAAACATTTGTTCAATTATCAATCAGTCAAAGTTCTGATGCTAGGTGGCTTTTGCATGATCCTCGCAGGCATATTGACCATGTTTGTTAAAGACGTTGTAGAACAGTCGTAGTGACATTCTTTCTGAATAGAATTGGCATGAATTTTTTTGCGATCGTATTTTCTCTGGCACTATTTTTTGTCAATGTCTTTGACAGCCTTGTCTATGCGGCAGACATGTCAGCCACGACAAAAGAACAGTTACCGAAAACATCGAAAAAAGCAGCATTCGTATGGAATAACGCCACTATATATTTCTTGCTGACGGATCGGTTTTATAACGCGAATCCGACTAATGATCTTGCCTATGAACGCAAAAATGATGCTGCAAAGTTACGCGGATTTGCAGGTGGTGATCTGGCAGGCATTACAGAAAAAATCAAGCAAGGTTATTTTAAAAACTTAGGCGTCAACGTCATCTGGATCACACCGCCTGTCGAGCAAATTCACAGCGCGACTGATGAAGGTATTGGCTTGTCTTACGGTTTCCACGGTTACTGGGCGCGTGACTTTACTAAGGTAGATGCTAACTGGGGTACAGAAGCCGACATGCGCAAGTTGGTTGATACCGCTCACGCTAATGGAATCCGTGTACTGCTCGATGTGGTGATGAATCACACCGGCCCAGTCACCGAGGTAGATCCTCAATGGCCCAATGACTGGGTGCGTACTTCGCCAGTTTGTACTTATAAAGATGTAGCAACTACCGTCAATTGCGTACTGGTTAAAAATCTGCCAGATTTTCGTACCGAAAGTAATGCCAATGTAGCGTTACCACCAGCCTTAGTCGCCAAGTGGAAATCTGAAGGACGCTACGAGCAGCAAGTCAGCGAGTTGGATTCGTTTTTCAAACATACGGGCTTCCCTCGCGCACCACGCTATTACCTGATGAAATGGCATGCCGATTGGGTCAGAAAATATGGTATCGACGGTTTTCGCGCCGATACAGTCAAGCATGTAGAACCCGGTGTCTGGAAAGAGCTAAAACAAGTAGCCAGCGCCGCGTATGAGGATTGGAAACGGGACAATCCTGATAAAAAATTAGGTGACGATCCTTTTTTTATGACGGCAGAAGTGTATGGCTACTCCATCGCCAGTGGACAGCAATTCACTATGGACGGTGGTAGCCAAGTGAATTTTTATCAGAATGGTTTTGATAGCATTATCAACTTCGGCTTTAAGACCGATGCTAAGAAAAATATCGACGTCTTGTTTAGCGAGTATTCAGAAAAACTCAATATGCCGGATAGTCCTTTACACGGATATTCCGTCCTCAACTATGTTAGTTCGCATGACGATTTAAGTCCGTTTGACCGGGAACGTAACAATCCGTTTGATGCGGGTACCCGACTATTGCTGAGCCCCGGTGCCGCACAAATTTACTACGGTGACGAAACTGCCCGCTCTTTATCAGTCGCTGGTGCGCAAGGGGATGCCAATTTGCGGTCCATGATGAACTGGGATGAGCTGACGCAAAAAAAATCGAGATTTCATTACAACATCGCAAATGTGTTCCAGCATTGGAGCAAGCTGGGATTATTCCGCCAAGCGCATGTCGCAGTGGGCGCTGGCGTGCATCAAAAAATATCAGATAGACCGTATATTTTTAAACGGATTTATCAGCATGATGGCATCAACGACAGAGTGGTAGTAGCGCTCGATTTGCCGATTGGTGAGAGCGTAGCAATTCCCGTTACGGGCGTTTTTCTTGATGGAGAAAAATTGAAAGACTATTACTCAGGACATAGTGCCATCGTCGTTAATGGCATGGTGAAGTTTGATAGCAAGAATAATATGGTGCTGATTGGTAAGGATGAACATCCGCCTGCTAGATCGGATGGAAATTAAGATGAAAAATCAACTAAAACGCCCAATCATTGGCAACACTGTATTCTGCATAGTAGCCGCCTTAGTTGTTCTAGCGATACAACTGACACAGCCAGCTTTTGCTCAAAACAGAGGAAGAGTACTTGAGGTCGTTGCTGATAAGGGTAGTTACTTAGAACTGACGACCAACGATGGTCTTTATCAGATCAAGCCATATTCTGACAAGATTATAGAAACCACGTTTATCCCCAAAGGACAAAGTTTTATCTCCGGGTCACATGCAGTTGTGTTGTCACCCGCCATGCTTAAAACTAGTGTTAGCAATACAGACGTTGCTGTCGATTATGCTGTCGGCTCCGGTGTTGGCTCCAGTCTGACCGGTATGGTGGTACACATCACCAAATCGCCTTTTCAAATCAGTTACGCCTATAAAGGCAAGCAACTCATTTCTGAAAAAAATGGTTACAGCAAACAAGATACCTCTGAAGTACTAGACTTTAATCTGGATGCAACGGAAGCGCTGTACGGTGCAGGTGCGCGTGCATTAGGGATGAACCGCCGTGGTAATCGTCTGCCACTCTACAACAAGGCGCATTACGGTTATGAGGATCGCTCTAGTCAGATGAATTTTTCTATTTCTCTGATATTTTCGTCTAAACGATACGGCATTCATTTTGATAATGCGCCGATTGGCTATCTAGATCTGGATAGTAAAAAAGAGAATGTACTCGCTTATGAAACCATCAGCGGCAGAAAAACATATCAGATTATTGCTGGCGATAGCTGGGACGATATTATTGGTAACTACACCAGTTTGACCGGCAAGCAACCGTTGCCGCCACGCTGGGCTTTCGGCAACTTCGCCAGTCGCTTCGGTTACCACAGCGAAGCAGAAGCACGCAAAATCGTAGATCAATTTGCTGCTGAAAAAATTCCACTGGATGCCATCATTTTTGATTTGTACTGGTTTGGCAAAGACATCAAAGGCACGATGGGCAACCTAGAGTTTGATCGGGATAACTTCCCGCATCCTCAGGAGATGATTGCCGATTTTGCTAAAAAAGGCATAAAAACTATATTGATCACAGAGCCGTTTATCTTGACGACTTCCAGTAAATGGAACGAGGCAGTAGAGAAGAAAATTCTCGCAACAGATAAGAATGGAGCACCATTTGTCTATGATTTTTATTTTGGACACACAGGGCTCATCGATATTTTTGACCCGAAAGCAAAAGACTGGTTCTGGTCGATTTATAAAAATTTGAAGAGAGATGGTGTCGCTGGTTGGTGGGGTGATCTGGGCGAGCCAGAAGTGCACCCGTCTGACTTGCAGCATAAGACGGGCTCGGCAGATCAGCTGCATAATATTTATGGACACGATTGGGCTAGGTTGATCGCAGAGGGATACCAAAAAGAATTTCCGGAAGAGCGTCCCTTTATTTTGATGCGTTCTGGCTACTCCGGCTCGCAACGGTTTGGCATGATCCCCTGGTCGGGCGACGTGAACCGCACTTGGGGTGGCTTGCAGAGTCAGCCAGAGATTGCATTGCAGATGGGGATGCAAGGTTTGGCATATATGCACTCAGACTTGGGTGGATTTGCGGGTGCCAATTTGGATGATGAGCTATATGCGCGCTGGTTGCAGTACGGCGTATTCCAACCGATTTTTCGTCCACATGCCCAAGAGGAAGTCGCCGCAGAACCGGTTTTAAGAAGCACATCCGCAAAGGCTCTAGCAAAGGCGGCGATTGAACTGCGTTATCGCATGCTGCCGTATAACTACACGCTGGCGTTTGAAAATAATCAGCGTGGCCTGCCGCTGATGCGACCCATGTTGTATGAAGAGCCGGACAATCCTGAGATGCGCGGCGTATCTGATCGTTATTTATGGGGGCATGATTTTTTTGTGTCGCCCGTACTCAAAGCCGCTGTCAAAGAGCAGACGATTCGTTTTCCTGCGACCAATCACTGGTTTGATTTTTATACTGATCAAAAATATGTCGCTGGTAGTACTGGATCAGTTGCGATTGTGCCTGAGCACATCCCCGTATTTGTCAGAGCAGGTGCCTTTATCCCTATGGCAAAGTTGGTCCAAACCACCAGAGATTATTCGACTAAAGAACTTGATCTGCATTATTACTACGATTCATCTGTACCGCATAGTCGCGGTCAATTGTATGACGATGATGGTTTGACATCCGCCGCTTTCGAGAAAGGTCGATATCAACTTTTACAGTTTTTTGGCGATACCGCTGTAGACAATAATCACCAAAAAATCACGGTACAGCTGAAGACGGAAACGGGTTTGAATTATCAGCCTGTTGATAGAAAAATTGAATTGATCATGCATAACATTGCTACTGCGCCGAACTGGGTCAAGGCAAAAAACCGGTCTTTGCCATTTAAATGGAATGCGGTAAAAAAACAATTATCAGTCTTGGTCAACATACCAGCAAGAACAGAGCAGACCGTCGTAGTGCAGATCAACTGAAGTAAAAAGTCATCCGCAAAAGTAGGACAACAGTTGGCAAATACGTCAGTAAATTAGTAAGCAAATAAAGTAAGCAAATAAGTAAGCAAATAAGTAAGCTTCAGCAAATTTAAAAGTAGTCTCATTTTTGAAGTAACCGACACCAATGAATCTTAAAAGCCTCGCTAAAAATCTGGGTATTTCCGAAACTACGGTGAGCCGCGCTCTGAACGGCTATCCAGAGGTTAGCGAGAAGACTCGACAGCGTGTAATGGCGGCAGCCAATGCAGCGGGATATCGTCCCAATCCGATGGCGCGGAGTCTGGCAGTCGGGCGCACTAATGTGGTTGGCATGATTCATCCTTTGCTGCCGAACGATTTAGGCGATCCTATGTTTATGTCTATCGTCGACGGGATGTCGTCCGCGCTGGAGTCCAGACAAATGGATTTGATCATTGCGCCGGTGTCGCCTGCGAATGAGTTGCGTGCCTACCAGCGTATGGTGCAAGAGCGTCGGGTCGATGGTTTGATCGTTTCCCGTACCCGTTTATATGACGAGCGGATTGCTTACTTAACCGGACACGGCTTGCCATTCGTCGCGCATGGACGCACACAGGTTAATGAGCCGCACGCCTGGTTTGATTATGACAATGAGTCTGGTATGCAGACTGCTGTTCAGTATTTGCTCTCGCACGGACACCAGCGTGTCGGCCTGATCAGTGCGCCTTTGGAAATGAACTTTGCCCGTCAACGTTACAACAGCTTTATCGAGGCAATACAAAAGGCGGGCTTACAACCGAATCCCGCGCATCTGATCGGCGATAGTAACGACAGACGCCGAGGGTATCAGGCGATGCAACAAATACTTGCCAGCCCCTTACCACCAACCGCAGTCATCGTCGATAACCAGATGTCTGGCGTGGGCGCCGTACGCGCTTTGCTGGATGCGGGTATTCAGATTGGTACCGATATATCGATCATCGTCTGGAGCAAGATGGAAGATTCCCTGGCGGGCTACAACGTCACCACGATCGATCAGCCAAATCCTGATCAGGCAGGTAGCCGAATGATAGAAATGTTGATGTCCTTATTGGATGGAACGCCGCCAGAAGAATTACAAGTGCTGTGGCAGCCGATACTTTTGCCGGGCGATACGGTAAGAGAGTGCCGCCATAGTTGAGCCGCTGCTATTAAAGAAGTCAGACTTAAGAAGCCAGACTTAAGAAGCCAGACTTAAATAAAGCTGTTACAAAAGTTGTTGAATAGTGCAGCGACCACCACCTGTTTTATGAATGATTTCAACATGACTGCAACAACCAAGCGCGACATTCCGCTAGCCACGATCTCTGCAACAAATACTGAGTGGTGGCGCGAGGCCATCATTTATCAGGTCTATCCACGCAGCTTTTTGGATACCAATGGCGACGGTGTCGGTGACTTACCCGGCATTACTGCCAAGCTAAATTACATCGCCAGTCTGGGTGTTGATATTGTCTGGATTTCTCCTTTCTTCACTTCGCCGATGAAGGACTTTGGTTATGACGTGGCGGACTATTGCGATGTTGATCCCTTGTTCGGTACTCTGGCTGATTTCGATCAATTGGTGCAGCGTGCACATGCGCTGGGTCTGAAGATTATGATTGACCAGGTACTGTCACATACGGCAGAAAATCACCCTTGGTTTACTGAAAGTCGCAAGAACCGTACTAATCCAAAAGCGGACTGGTATGTCTGGGCAGACCCGCAGGCCGACGGTACACCACCGAACAATTGGCTCTCGATTTTCGGTGGCTCTGCATGGCAATGGGACACTCGTCGTCTGCAATATTATCTGCATAATTTTTTAACCAGTCAGCCAGATATGAACTTCCACCAGCCCGCGGTGCAGCAGGCGCATCTGGATAATATGCGCTTCTGGCTGGAGCGCGGTGTTGATGGTTTTCGTATGGACGCTTGTATCTTCCATTTCCATGATCAGCAATTGCGCAGCAATCCACCGGCGGCCAAGCAAAATACGATTAGTGTAGCGGCCTCCAATCCGTATGGAATGCAGGCACATATTTATGATAATACGCAGCCAGAAAATCTCGCCTTCTTTCAAAAAGTCCGTACCTTATTAAATGAGTATGGTGCCATCTCGATTGGTGAGATTGGCTCTGATGACGCGTTGGGTGTAATGGCGGCCTATACCGCCGACAACGACAAATTACAGATGGCATACAGCTTTAATTTACTGACTACAGAAAAATCTGCACGTTATATCCGCTCTCAGGTAGCAGAATTTGAAGCACGCGTGGTTGGCGGTGGTGCGTCGTGGTCGGTCGGCAATCATGATGTTGCACGTGTCATGACGCGCTGGGGTGGCGCGCAAGCAACGCCCGCTTTTGCCAAAGTTGTCCTCGCCATGCAACTAGCCTTAAAAGGTACGCCATGTCTGTACCAAGGTGATGAGCTGGCATTGACAGAGGCCGATGTTCCCTTTGAGTCATTACGCGATCCGGTAGGGATTACCTTCTGGCCAGAAGCCAAAGGTCGTGACGGCTGCCGCACGCCTATGCCTTGGAACAAACTCGAGGCACACGCGGGTTTTACGACGGGCACTCCGTGGTTACCCGTGCCAGCAGAACATCTGGCTGTTGCTGCGTCTGAACAGGAATCTGACCCCGCTTCGGCACTGAACTTTACCCGTAACATTATTCGCTGGCGAAAACAGCTCCCGCAACTGACCGGCGGCGAGATTACATTTTTTGATGCGCCTGAACCTGTATTGGCCTTGAGCCGGACATTGCCTGATTCCCCTCAGATATTGGCTGTGTTTAATTTGGGAGGGGATGAGGTTGAATTTACTTTGCCAGTCGCCGCCAATTTTGATGCATTGACAGGGCATGGATTGCCGGGCGATGTCGCTGGAAGCTTAGTTAGTTTACCCGCCTACGGCGCCTGGTTTGGTATTGCCAGAACTTAGCAGAGGATAAAAACTCTCTCTCGCCATCGGACGAGGGAGTTGGCAGATCATTTCTTTCATCTTTTTTTAATTTATATACTGGGATACAGTATTTTAAATTGTCCATATAAAGTCTGGACATTAATGCATAAAAGTGCCAATACTCCCCTTATTTTAATTAATTTAGCCATAATCATGCACCTCAAAAATGATAAAAAATCAAATGATTTTGGACGCTTTGCGCAGAGTTGTGTAGCTGCTTGCTTATGCACCTGTCTGATTTTTTTTAGTAGCTTTGGTGTGATTCAAGATGCCGCTGCCAGCGTAAATCTAGCCGCACCATCTCAAAGAATAAATCCCACATTAGACGACTGCAATAGCCAGCAGTTTCAGACGGTTTTACGTCCTGCTAGCATTGACGCCAGTGCTGCCACAAACGAGGCGCGTGCGGTCTGGTTGAATCGTCAGTTGATAGCTTGGCCGGGAGTTAACTCTACTTCTGGTCATTTCAAACTGGTCTATTCTGCTACAGCGCAATTGGCGGCGAGCATTGGCGCAAAAGTGACGGGCGCGGATGGTGCGCTCAGTTTGTCAGTCGCTGATGCCGCTTTGCCGGAGCCTCTTGCTACCCGCTTTAAATACCTTGCTGAGGGAGTGGTGTTGGGAGTCAAAGCAGATGATCTTGGCAAAATCGCGGCTTTGCAGAGACAGCAAGTATTTCTGGTACAAGAGAATGCCGATGGCATCGTGATGGCCGCAAGCTCGCTGCAATTGGCAGGGGTCTTAGATGACCTGTATGCACCGGCAAGCGAGCTGACTTCGCTTGGTGTGAGCTTGACTAAAAGTACCAGTCGCATGAAGACTCAAGCGAAGACCCAAGCAAAGACTCAAACGAGATTTTCTTTGTGGGCGCCGACGGCACAGCGGGTATGGGTTTGTACTTACGATAGTGGCGCGGGTGCGGCACATCGCTTAGACGCCATGCAAGCAGATGTAAAAACGGGTGCGTGGAATGCAAGGATACCGACCAATCTCTTTGGACAGTATTACCGCTATCTTGTGGATGTGATCGTGCCTCATGTTGGCTTGGTGCGCAATCGGGTGACCGATCCTTATTCCATCAGTTTGACCACCGATTCCAAGCGCAGCTATATTGCTGATCTGGCAGCATCTCAATTGCAGCCAGCCGGATGGAGAACTCAGGCGGTAACAAAAAAAATATCGGCGCAGACTGATATGGTGGTGTATGAATTGCACGTGCGTGATTTCTCTATCAACGATGCTTCAGTCGGCAAACAATATCGCGGTAAGTACATGGCGTTTACTGAGTCCAATTCCAATGGTATGCGTCACTTGAAAGCGTTGGCGCAAGCGGGACTGACCGATATTCATTTGTTGCCAGTTTTTGATTTTGGTAGTGTCCCTGAAAATAATTGTGTCACCCCGAAAATTGAATTTAATGCGACTGATCCTGCCAGTGAGATACCTCAAGCCGAAGTCACGGCGCATGCAGCCGAGGATTGTTTTAACTGGGGTTACGACCCGACGCATTACGGCGCACCGGAGGGGAGTTATGCGACAGACCCAGCTGATGGCGCTGTGCGTATTCTTGAATTGCGCAATATGGTTCTGGCCTTGCACCAAGCGGGTTTACGCGTCGGTATGGATGTGGTCTATAACCATACTTATGCATCCGGGCAAAAAGAAAAGTCTGTGTTGGACAGAATTGTTCCGGGTTATTACCACCGCTTAAACGAGCGTGGTGCAGTCGAGCAATCAACCTGTTGTGATAATACTGCGACTGAAAACAGGATGATGGGCAAGCTCATTATCGATTCTGTTGTGCAGTGGGCTAATGCGTATAAGATCGACTCATTCCGGTTTGATTTGATGGCACATCAACCGCGTGCAGTCATGGAACAACTCAAAGCAAAACTACTCGCCAGCGTGGGGCATGATGTACAACTGATAGGCGAGGGTTGGAATTTTGGTGAGGTTGCAAACGGTGCCCGCTTTATACAGGCGTCGCAACTGTCATTAAATGGTTCGGGTATTGCCACATTTAGTGATCGCGCCCGTGATGCAATTCGCGGCGGCGGATCGTCCGAATCGGGTGATAATCTAATTCGTAAACAAGGTTATATCAATGGTTTATTTGTTGATCCTAACGCTATTAACTCCGCGCTTAATTCTGAACCTGAACATCGTGTCACTGCGACAGATTTAATGGAGGCGGCGGACATGGTGCGGGTCGGACTAGCGGGGTCAATTCGTGACTATACGATGCTGACGCGACGTGATACGACTCTGCGTCTGGAGCAGATTCCCTACGGCGATCAGCCAGCCGGATATGTCAGTCAGCCTAGTGAAGTCGTGAATTATATTGAGAACCATGATAACCAGACTCTGTTTGATATCAACGTCTATAAATTACCGCTCACTACCAGTAAAGACGACAGAGTGCGGGTACAGATGTTGGGCGCGGCAATCAACGCATTTAGTCAAGGCATCGCTTACTTTCATGCCGGGATCGATACGCTGCGATCTAAATCGATGGACAAAAATAGCTTTGAATCGGGCGACTGGTTTAACCGCCTAGACTGGACTTATACCGATAATTATTTTGGTACTGGTCTACCACCTAAACCCGATAATGCGGTCGATTATCCATTGATCCGTCCTCTGATCTCAAATCCTGCGATCAAACCTGATCCGCAGAATATTGCGATGGCGCGCGATATGTTCCGTGATTTGCTGCGTATTCGAGCTAGCTCTTCGTTATTCCGGTTGCGGACAGCGGCAGACATCCGGCAGCGCCTACATTTCTATAATACCGGATCAGGACAAAATCCTGCGGTGATTGCGGCGCATATTGATGGTGTTGGTTATCCTGATTCAGGATTTAAATCGCTGATGTATTTCATTAACGTCAGCAAGGAATCACAACCACTGGTGATCGCGGAGCAGGCAGGCAAGACATATCAATTACATCCGGTGCAGAGCAACAAGTCAGCAGCCGATCCGCGCCCGGCGGCGTCTGCCAAATATGTTGCGGCATCAGGAGAATTTACTATTCCGGCGCGGACTGCGGTGGTGTTTGTGGAGTCACTTTGATTTCCTAAAGTGCATTACTCAACATGCTGCTCAATCGCCATGGCAGCGCCGCTCAATGCTGCTAACGTATCAATAATTAATACGGTAGGAATACCTTCGAGATAGCTGCGCAAACGACCTTTTGCTTCAAAGCGCTCACGAAAATCCGAGGTAAAGAAATAATCACCCAGGCGCGGTACGATGCCGCCACCGATATACACGCCGCCGCGTGCGCCGAGTATCAATGCCACGTTACCGGCGAAACCGCCTAACATGGCGCAGAACACGGCTAAGGTTTTGCTGCAAACAATATCGCTGCCAGACAGGCCATGTTCTACGATCGCCTCAGAAGTAGTATGTGCTGATTCGATCTGCATCACTTTGCCAACCGCACTATGCAACACCGGCAAGCCTATGCCCGACAATAAGCGTTCTGCTGAGACATGCGGATACTGCTGGCGGACATGGTGCAATACCGCGCTTTCAAATTCATCGACCGCTGCTAATGTCACGTGGCCGCCTTCGCCAGGTATGGCCACCCAGCCGCTTTTCGTCTCCACTACACTGGCCACACCTAGACCCGTGCCCGGCCCGATTACTGCCAATGTGCCATGTTGGGTTGGTAGCGCGCCGTTGGTTTTTAACTGAGATGCTTGCAGTCGCGGCAAGGACAGCGCCAGAGCTTCAAAGTCATTGAGCACCAGAAAGCTGTCTAATTGCAATGCTGCTTTAACAGCCGCTTGAGAAAAACTCCAATGACTATTGGTGAAGGCAACTTTGTCGCTGGCTACCGCAGTGGCGACGGCAAATGCAGCACAGCGTGGCGGCTGATAATCCTGATTCAGCTTATTGGCGATCAAGCTCAAATACGCTTTGGTTGCTGCGATAGGATCGACATAATCTTTAACGGGTAGAGTGCGCACATGCTCAACCCCGGCATTTTTGTCGGCTATCCAGCCAAAACGCGCATTGCTGCCACCAATATCCGCGACCAGCCAAGGGAAATGATTATCAGAGAGTTTATTGTTTGAAGTTGAAGTCATCACACTAGAGAAAAAGAGGTCACAAAAAGCTGAATGTTGGCGTAATGTAGCAAAACTACAAAAAAATCGCAAGAAATTGAAAGAAAAGTTTTAAACTAAGCAGCTCGTTATGCATTTGTTATGCTTTAATGAAATTTTAGCTAGTTTGTCAAAATAGGTATTACTGTTAAAAAATGACTGTAGAGTGAAGCGATGGTCAATTATGAAAACTGCTTGCATTTTATATTTGTAGCTTAGCTACAGATATTGTTCTATTTTGTTGCTTTTCAGTATTTTTATCGTCAAATATCGCTACTACACGCCAACAACTATCGTTTGCAAGCACACCGGACTACAATAATAAGATTAGATTCAGAATCACTAATGCTTGCCTCAATTTAGGTTAGGCAGGCTCACAATAAATAATAAAGAGATCTCATGCAGCCATTCGTGCAAGCTTTCGATAGTCCACGCTTAATCGCCGATATTGGCGGAACCTATGCCCGTTTTGCGCTGGAGATGGCAAAGGGCGATTTTCAACATATCAACTCTTTGCGCTGCGCTGATTACCCTGATTTTCAGGCAACCGTATCAGCGTATCTTGCAACTGTTGTGGCAACGAATCCGGCTATTCATGTAGAACATGCTGCCGTAGCGATTGCCAATCCGGTGGATGGCGATCAAGTCAGTATGACCAATTATCACTGGCAATTTTCGATTGAAGAAATGCGCTTGAGATTGGGTTTAGACACACTGGTCATTGTGAATGACTTTACCGCCTTGGCAATGGCGCTGCCCCGACTGGATGCAAGTGATGTGCGTCAGATTGGCGATGGCGAGCCGGTGCAGAAAAGTGTGATCGGTCTGCTAGGGCCGGGTAGCGGCTTGGGCGTATCTGGCTTGATCCCGTCCGGCGATGGCTGGATTTCGCTCGGGTCTGAAGGCGGACACACCAGTTTTGCGCCGCGAGATGAGCGAGAAATTGCCGTGCTGCGCTATGTCTGGAAGCAGTACGAACACGTATCTTTCGAGCGCCTGGTGTCAGGTCCTGGATTGGAGCTGATTTATCGTGCGTTGGCCGATCTGGCAGGCGTAGCGCCGCTGGCGCTGGCGGCACCCGATATTACGCAACGTGCGTTGGATAAAACCGATGCGGTTTGCATGGATACGCTGGATGTATTTTGTGCTCTGCTTGGTACGGCGGCGGCCAACTTGGCCGTGACGCTAGGCGCATTTGGTGGCATCTATATCGGCGGGGGGATAGTGCCGCGACTGGGAAGTTATTTTGATGCATCGCGTTTTCGTTCCCGCTTTGAAGAAAAAGGGCGATTCAGTCGCTATGTTGGATCGATTCCCACTTATGTCATCACGGCTGAGCAGGCGACGTTTATCGGTGCCTCCGCCATTTTAGATGCGCAATTACGCACGTTGAAAGCAGACCCCGGTTCTGCCATTTTGGGTCAAATCCGTCGTGCGCGGGATGAGTTGTCGCCAGCAGAATTACGCGTTGCAGAGCATGTATTAGCCCATCCACGTTCAGTCCTGAATGATCCTATTGCAGAAATCGCCCGTGCTGCCGATGTCAGTCAGCCGACGGTGATCCGGTTTTGTCGCTCGCTGGGTTGCGAGGGTTTATCTGATTTTAAGTTACGCCTTGCCTCCGGTTTGACCGGTACCGTGCCAGTCACACATGTACAGGTCACCAATGATGATTCCGCCTTAGAGCTGGGTGCCAAAGTACTGGGTAATACGGCATCCGCCATTTTGCAAGTACGTAGTCAGTTGAATCGCGACATGATAGACCGCGCGATTGAAATGATCGTCCATGCAAACCGGGTCGAGTTTTATGCGATTGGTCATTACGGTGTGGTGGCGCAAGATGCGCAGTTTAAATTTCTGCGCTTAGGGATTCCCTGTGTGGCCCAGACCGATTCGCGTTTGCAATTGCTGGCGGCTAGCGTGCTCAAAGCGGGCGATGTGGTCGTTATCAGCAGCAGCAGCGGACGTTTGCCGGAGTTATTAGAGGTCGCAGAAAAAGCGCATGAGCGCGGTGCGACCGTGATTGCCATCGCAGCCAGCCAATCACCACTGGTGCGCAAAGCAGATGTCGCTTTGATTGTCGATCATGTTGAAGACGTCTCTACGCATTTGCCGATGGTCAGCCGGATTTTGCATTTGCTGGTGATTGATATGCTGGCAGTCGGCGTCGCGATGCGCCGCAATCCGGACGGCGGCAGCTTGCTGGGTGGAGAAGCCAATGAGCGATTGGACGAAACCAGTTCTGTCCTGGTGAAGAAAGCGATTTCGCCACGCGCGGGGCGTGGTGATGCCATTGGTAGTAAAGCAAATGCTAGTACATCACCATTAGCCAGACTAACGTCGCACAGCCGCTAATCCACCGTTCTCTTAAATGACCAATCGCTATCATTCACTGCGACGGTCATAGCTATATTCGTCGCTACATTCACCGCTGCAATAGTGGCGGTGAATTCCATCTTTAAGAAATAATACTCCTCATAGGTATATATTAGTCGTCCATAGAATCATTGGGCGACAAGGCATATTTTTAAAAAATGAGGGGGAGTATATTGATTGGCTAGTTCTGTTTTGGTCAAACTTAATACCAAAACCATTGACGTATTTGATTAGTCTGCGGCTACGTTTGTTTGATAAATCTGGCTTCAACACGCTTATTCTTTGACTTCTTGTTAATATACTTGCTGTATTTCTTGAGCAGTGTCCGGCTTTCTCGCTGTGCTCATTTTGACTAATCTTGATCCAACTTCCATCGAGGTTTTACCATGCGTCGTTTTGCTTCCCGTCGTCTTGTTTTTCGTGGTCTTGTTTCCCGTTGTTTTGCTCCGATGTACTACCATGCTGCGGCCGTATCGCTTTCTGCGTTTGTATTGATGCCCGTTTCTTTTGCAACTACCCCAGCACCGGCAGCGCCGCCCTCCGTATCCTTAACACCTTCGACTATGCAAACTACGACACCACCGGTTGCTTCGCAACGTCCGTATCAGGTTGAGTCGCCAAATGGCTCGCGTAATGACCCCTATTATTGGATACGTGACGATAAGCGGGAGTCGCCAGATATGCTGGCGTATCTCGCCGCAGAAAATGCCTACTTCACCAGCCAGTCAGCGGCATATCAAGGCTTAACTGAGAAGCTGTACCAAGAGATCGTTGGCCGCATCAAGCAAGATGACAGTACCGTGCCGTTTAAAAAAGGACATTATCAGTACTACACGCGCTTTGCCAAAGGTGGCGAATATCCACTCTTTGCGCGCAAACCAGCCGCTGGCGGTGCCGAGCAGATCATGATTGACGGCAATCTGGAGGCAGAGAAAAAGAGTTACTTCGATATCGGCCAGCGGGCTGTCAGCAGCAACGAGCAACTATTGGCGTATCTGGAGGATGACAGTGGTCGCCGCCAGTACACTTTAAAATTTATCGATCTCAAAACCGGTAAAAAACTCCCGGACCAAATCACCGGCCTCGCTCCGCAAGTCGCCTGGGCGGCGGATAATAAGACTGTGTTTTATATCGAAAATGATCCGGTCACGCTATTGACCACAAGGGTTAAAAAACATGTGCTCGGTACTGATGTCAGCAAAGATGTGGTGGTCTATACCGAAGAAGATCACAGCTATTACATGGGCATAGGCAGCACTGGCGATGATCGTTATATTGCGATAGAACTGCGCAGTACAGAGACCACTGAAACTCGGATTATCGATGCAAAAAATCCAGATGCAGCACCTGTCGTCATGGCTGCACGTAGTACTGGCGTTAAATATAATGCAGACCATATCAATGGTCGCTGGATTATTTCTACCGACTGGCAAGCACCTAATTATCGTCTGATGTCGGTGGCCGATGATCAAATCGGTGATCGCAGTAAATGGCAAGAACTGGTGCCACATAATAAGGCGGTATTCATCCAGAATTTTGCTCTGTTTAAAAACTATATCGCCATCAATGAACGTTCGGAAGGTTTATTACGTATCCGTATCATGCCTTGGAGCGCATCAGGTAAGTCAACTTTTATCAAGTCGGATGAGCCTGCGTATGCAGAAAGTTTTGGCATCAATGCCGAGCAAAATACGGACGAGCTGCGCTACAGTTATAGCTCACTGACGACACCTGCCAGTGTCTACGCTGTGAATATGAAAACCGGTGTACGCAAACTATTGAAAGAGCAGCCAGTTCTCGGTGGATTCAAAAAATCAGACTACGTCACCGAGCGCGGTTGGGCACCGGCAAAAGACGGTACGTCTATTCCGGTCTCACTGGTCTACCGCAAAGGGTTTAAAAAAGACGGCACTGCGCCTTTATACCAATATGCCTATGGCTCTTACGGCGCATCGACTGATCCGGTATTTCGTCCTGGCGTAATTTCTTTGTTGGATCGTGGATTTGTCTATGCGATTGCGCATATCCGCGGTGGTCAGGAGATGGGGCGCGACTGGTATGAGAACGGTAAGCTACTCAAAAAGAAAAATACGTTCACAGATTTTATTGACGTAACCGATTATTTAGTCAGCCAGCAATATGCCGCCAAAAATAAAGTGTTTGCGATGGGCGGCAGTGCCGGTGGTTTGCTGATGGGTGCTGTAGCGAATATGGCAGGTGAAAAATATGCGGGAATGATTGCGCATGTGCCGTTTGTCGATGTGGTCACGACGATGCTCGATGAAAGTATTCCACTCACCACCAACGAGTTTGATGAGTGGGGCAATCCTAAACAAAAAGCGTCTTATGATTACATGCTGTCTTACTCGCCTTACGACAACATCGCGCAT
This sequence comes from Undibacterium sp. GrIS 1.2, assembly GCF_040544435.1. NCBI lineage: Bacteria > Pseudomonadati > Pseudomonadota > Betaproteobacteria > Burkholderiales > Oxalobacteraceae > Undibacterium > Undibacterium sp. GrIS 1.2. The sequence goes on along the minus strand of NZ_JBEONP010000001.1, from coordinate 30,390 downwards.
AAAAATTATCCGCCTTTATTGGTCACTACGGGCCTGTACGACTCGCAAGTGCAATATTACGAGCCGACTAAATGGGTAGCGAAATTGCGTGCAGCAAAAACCGATCAAAACCCGCTGCTATTCAAAGTCAATATGGAAGCAGGGCACGGCGGAAAATCAGGCCGCTTTGTGCGCCAGCATGAGACCGCGGAAGAGTATGGATTTGTCTTACATCAGTTAGGCATCTCTCAATGATCGAGTAACTGATCTGCGAGATGGAGTAGGTCTGTGGCATGAAAGGTATTTTCCGCAACCGGCGAAATATCATTGGATTGCTTAGCACCGTACTCCATCGGCCTTTCTATAAACGCAGTCTGCAATCCAGAGGCACGCGCCGCCGCCAGATCACTCTGGTGTGCGGCGACTAACATCACTTGCCCGGGTGCCACGTCAAACAATTCTGCCACGCCCAGATAAGTTGCTGGATCTGGTTTGTATTTCTTAAAAATTTCTGCCGACAAAATACAATCCCAAGGCAAGCCGCCATGCTTCGCCATATTGGTCAGCAAGCTCACATTGCCGTTGGATAAAGTACAAATCGTATAGTGCGATTTCAACTGACTCAGAGCTGCAACGCTCTCTGGCCACGGGTCTAATTTGTGCCAGATTTTGTTCAGGTCTTGCCGTTGTGATTCATCTAAATGATCCAGCCCAAACTGCGGCAAGATATCGTCCAGAATCAAACGGTGCAGAGCATCAATTTTCATCCACGGCAAGATGCCTGACATGACTTTTTGCATCGCCGGAACATAACCAGACCGCCAGGCTAAGGTAAAGCGATCACCATCTACTTCCGGTGCGATCCGCTGCATTTCTTTGACGATGCTGCCATGCCAATCGACCACCGTGCCGAATATGTCGAATGCGAGTACCCTAATGTTCTTGTGCATTGATTGCATGTATGTGTCTCCTATTGATAGGTAATTTGTTTTACAGGCAATTTATCACAACGCAGATGAACTCATCGTCAACCTATCTTAACTCCCACACAAGCCGGATTATTGAATGAAAAATCAACAGGAAAATAGTGCGATGACCGCCACTCATTTAAACGCCAACGAGAATATTGTTGAGGCGTCTAAAAAAATGACGCAGCCGGTTCGTCGTCTGAGTCCAAAAAAATTATTACTCAGTAAATGGACCGCGGTATCGCCACGCAATAAAGAAAAGCATTTTATGGTGACCAAATTAGTTTCACCTGATGATTTGGATCATTCCGGTTTGTCCAATGCGCCGGTAGAATTGATTGAGCTAGAGGCGGTGTACTCCAAGAATGTCATCAGACTGGCCTGGCGAGAACTCACCGACAGTAATTTATGGCACCAAGGGTGGAAATAATTTTTTAGAGGCCAGAGCATAAAAAATGATCAAAAAATCAGCAGTCTTTCAGTTTTATTGCGGCCTCAGTACAAAGTAATTGCATCTCAATTACCGCGTGATTTCAGCATCATCTCAGTAGCGTTTCGGTATCGTTTCGGTATCAATGCGCGATACAACGAAATAACATCATGTTTATAAGTAGTAATGCGTAGTTGGCAGATTTATGCATGCAAATTTTTCACCAACTCTTTAATTTCTTTTCACTTTGGATTAAATTTCTCTATGCCAAAATCTTTTTGCTAAAAATTGTTCACTTAAACTAGCTTTGTCTTTGATCATGGCAGTTGTATCGCTTTGAATTAGTTTAAATTCAGTCCAAACCTGATGCATTTTTTTTAGATCCCTGATCGCGGATAACATGTTTTACATTGCTCGCAAGTGGTTTTTTTTTGCAGTAAATAGTTTTTTTAGTTTGGCTTTTCTGCTGTAAATTAGAAGTACTAAAATAAGTACTAGATGGATCAAAGTAAGTGCTGATCACAGCACTAAAACAATATAAACGGAGGACGACATGTCATACAAATTCAAGAAAATCATCACAATTGCTGTTGCGGCAGCCCTTACAAGTTTGTCATTGTCAGCAATCGCTGCTGACCCAATCAAAATCGGTGTATCCGGTCCCTTCACCGGTGGTTCTGCACCGATGGGCGTGTCTATGCGTGATGGCGTCAAACTCGCCGTGGCAGAGATCAATGCCAGCGGTGGTGTGTTAGGACGCCAATTCCAGATCGTAGAGCGTGATGACGAAGCAAAAAATGAGCGCGGTGTGCAAGTCGCGCAAGAATTGATTAATAAAGAAAAAGTCGTATCCACAGTCGGTTTTGCGAATACTGGCGTCGCCCTTGCTGCACAACGCTTCTATCAAGAAGCCAAAATCCCGGTCATGAATAACGTGGCAACCGGTAGTGTGGTGACCAAGCAGTTTGCTGATCAGCCAGAAAACTATATTTTCCGCAATGCAGCTTACGATACGATCCAGTCTGCCATGATCGTTGACGAGGCCGTGACTAAGCGTAAGTTAAGCAAGTTAGCGATCCTGGCCGATTCCACCAACTACGGCCAGTTAGGTCGTGAAGATTTGGAAAAGACGCTGGAGAAAAAAGGCTTGAAAGCAGTCGCTGTTGAAAAGTTCAACATCAAAGATGTGGACATGACAGCGCAATTGTTAAAAGCCAAGCAAGCCGGCGCACAAGCGATTCTGACTTACGGTATTGGTCCAGAGTTGGCGCAAATTGCCAATGGGATGGAAAAGCTGAATTGGAAAGTACCAATGATCGGTAGCTGGACACTGTCTATGGGTAATTTCATCGACAATGCAGGTAAAAATGGTGAAGGCGTCATGATGCCGCAAACCTTTATCCAGCAGCCAAATACGCCAAAACGTAAAGCATTTATCGATGCTTATGTAAAAGCCTACAACCCACCAGGCGGTCGCATCCCATCGCCTGTATCCGCAGCACAGGGCTACGATTCCATTTACTTATTGGCTGCTGCGATCAAGCAAGCAGGTACCACGGATGGCTCCAAAGTACGTGAGGCTTTAGAAAATCTGCAAGCTAAAGTCGATGGTCTGGTCACGACTTACGACAAGCCATTTACCAAAACTGATCACGAAGCCATCAAGGCGGGCATGCCAGTCATGGGCGCGGTCAAAGAAGGTCACATCGTACAAGTTCAATAAGCAATTAGGTCTCGCTTCTGTCTATAAAATCTAACATCCCACGATTCGTATACCTTACAGATCGTGGGATGTTTCTTATTCTTCACTAGCGTTTTGCGCTCAGGATTATCATGGATATTGTCCTTCAATTAGTGTTCAGCGGTATTGCGCTGGGCATGATTTACGCCGTCATTGCGTTCGGCTATCAACTTACTTTTGCCACGTCTGGCACACTCAATTTCGGTCAGGGTGAAGCGCTGATGCTAGGTGCTTTGGTTGGCCTTAGTCTGGTCGGCAATATTCACGGCGGGCCGTATCTCAACTATTGGTTGATGATCCCCATCGTGATTGCGTTTGGCGCTTTGCAAGGTATGGTCGTAGAGTGGATTGGTGTCCGCCCTGCGATTAAAATTAAATCAGAATTCGGCTGGATTATGTCCACCATTGCACTCGCGATTATTTTTAAAAACGTCGCCGAAAATATCTGGGGCAAAGATGATCTGACTTTCCCTACGCCCTTGTCCGCAACACCGTTCCAGGTATTTGGCGCAAATATTCAACCAATGCAGGTCGTGGTTGTGCTGGGTGCATTGGCGATGATGCTGGCAGTGGAATTATTCAATCGCAAATCGATTTATGGTAAAGCGGTTGTCGCCACATCCAATGACCGTGACGCTGCTGGTCTGATGGGTATTAATACCAGCATGGTGATTACATTTTCTTATGCGTTGTCGTCAGCCACGGCAGCGTTTGCAGGCGTGCTGGTCGCGCCATTAACTTTGACCGGTGCCACTATGGGTACGGCGCTGGGTTTAAAAGCCTTCTCCGTGGCGATTATCGGTGGCCTGACTTCTGGCATGGGCGCGATTGTCGGCGGCCTGATTTTGGGCGTGGCTGAAACGCTGACGGGTTTTTATATTTCCACAGGTTACAAAGAAGTCCCAGGTCTGGTCTTGTTGCTCTTGGTATTAGCGATCAAGCCAGCCGGTTTGTTTGGCAAAACTGCGATTAAGAAGGTCTGATCATGAGTTTGATTACAGATAAGAAGACCTTATTGATTTCTATCGTTGGACTGGTGGCACTAGCGGTCTTCCCGATTGTTGCGCATAACCCTTATTACATACATCTGGCTGAAACGATTTTGATCTATGCGATCTTATTGTTTGGTCTGGATATTGTGGTCGGATATACAGGTCAGGTGTCGCTCGGTCATGCCGGTTTATTTGGTATTGGTTCGTACACTACTGGCGTACTGTATTTTAAGTTCGGCTTGCCATTCTTACTCGCCATGCCTGCCAGTATTGCCGTGACGGCCTTGTTTGGCGCCTTGCTTGCCTTGCCTGCCTTGCGCGTGACGGGGCCGTATCTGGCGATGGTGACCTTAGCCTTTGGTACGATTATCCAGATTCTGATCAATGAAATGACCTTCCTGACAGAAGGCCCGATGGGTTTGAAAGTCGCTAAGCCGATCTTCTTCGGCACCAAGATCAGCGAAGTCGGTTTCTTTTATCTGGTCGCGGTGATGATGGTCTTGTCCCTCATCGTCGTACACCGGATATTAAAGTCGCATTTGGGGAGGGCATTTCAGGCTTTGCGCGATAGTCCGATTGCATCAGATTGCATGGGCGTATCGGTGTATCGCTACAAAGTCTATGCCTTTGTGATCAGTGCGGCGCTGGCGGGGTTGGCAGGGAGTTTATATTCTTATTCAGAAGAATATATCTCGCCAAATACCTACAACTTTGAACTCACGATCATGTTTTTACTGGCCATTATTATGGGCGGTCGCAAAACCCGCAGCGGTGCTTTGTTAGGCGCACTGATCGTCGTGATGTTGCCAAGCTTGTTAGCAGATATTGATCTGTTCCGCAAGATCGCTACTGCCGCTGCGGTGATTGGCGTTGTTGCTAGCGCTTTCTTGTTGATGAAAAAGCGTACCACCATCCGTAATATCATCGTGCCGTTGGTTGCGACGATAGGCATGGCAATATTTTCCTATCGTTTAGAAAATATCACTGACTGGCGTCTGACGATTTTTGGTTTGATGACTTTGTTTGTGGTGTATTACCTACAAGATGGCATCATCGGATTTTTACGCGGACTGGTCGGTACCCGCTCGGCATCTGCTGATCAAAACGTGGTTGCTGCAGATGAAAGCAAAGCCTGGAGTCTGGTCGATAATAGCGCGGCGATCAGTGGTCATCTGCTGAAAGCTAAGCAAGTGTTGATGCAGTTCGGTGGCTTAAAAGCCTTAAATCAAGTGGATCTGAATATCACCAAAGGTACCGTACACGGTCTGATCGGACCCAATGGCTCTGGCAAAAGTACGATGATGAATGTCTTGACGGGTATTTATAAACCGACCGATGGTAGTGTGGAATTTAACGGCAAAGTCATCTCAGGTACGACGCCTTCGGAGATTGCTTTAGGTGGTGTCGCAAGAACTTTTCAGAATGTGCAATTGTTTGTTGAGATGACGGCGACCGAGAATATTCTGGTGGGTTTGCATCACACCTTCAAAAGTAATGTGTTGGATGTGATGCTGAACACGCCTCGTTATCGTCGGGAAGAACAAGACGCCAGAACCCGTGCCGCAGCGATTTTGCAATTTATGGGCTTGGCTGATTTAAGTGTGGAAGAAGCGCGTAATCTGCCTTACGGCAAACAACGTATGCTGGAGATCGGTCGCGCGCTTGGACTCAATCCGCAATTGTTATTGCTTGATGAACCAGCCGCAGGCTTGACTGCACCCGATATCAAAGAGCTGATCGCCATCATCCGAAAAATTCGCCAGCACGGGATTACGATTATCCTGATCGAGCATCACATGGATGTAGTGATGTCGATTTGCGATACCGTCACCGTACTTGATTTTGGTCAGAAGATTGCAGAAGGCAAGCCAGCCGAAGTACAGGCCGATCCAAAAGTGATCGAGGCTTATCTTGGCGGATCTATCGGTGATGAGACATCGCCTGAAATCGCCATCGAGAATTCTTCGGAATCGACTTCATCTATTGTTAGCCATAGTTAGCAGACAAGGAACTGATATGTTATCTATCTCTGATTTACACGCCGGCTATGGCAAGGTGCAAGTGCTGCATGGTATTTCTCTGGAAGTACCTAAAGGTAAAGTCGTTACACTAATTGGCTCCAACGGCGCTGGTAAAACTACGACCATGCGCGCCATCTCTGGCATGCTTAAACCTAAAACGGGCAGCGTCAAACTGGCCGGTAAAGATGTTACTGGTCTGGAGTCGCACAAAATTGCTCGTGCAGGTCTGGCGCACTCGCCAGAAGGACGGCGGGTTTTTTCGACGATGAGCGTGACAGACAATTTATTGTTAGGCGCATTCCCACGCTTCACCCGCTCACGTCCTCGCGGCGACGTCGCAGCTGATCTGGAAAAAGCGCTGGAGTTATTCCCTCGCCTCAAAGAACGCCAGCACCAACTCGCTGGGACTTTGTCCGGTGGAGAACAACAAATGCTCGCCATGGCGCGTGCAGTCATGTTGAATCCAGAAGTGATTTTGCTGGACGAACCATCAATGGGCTTAGCACCGATTCTGGTGGATGAAGTTTTCAGAATTATTCTGCGCCTAAAAGAGCAGGGCGTCACCATGCTGCTAGTAGAACAATTTGCTGCCGCCGCATTAAACGTGGCAGATTATGGCTACGTTTTAGAGAACGGCAGAATCTCGGTACACGGCCCGGCTGAGAGCTTGAAGAACGATCCGGCAGTCAAAGCAGCTTACCTCGGTGGCGGCGATCACGGCCATGCCTGATACGATCAATGGGCGGCGAAATCTGTTTGTCGTCGCCTCGTTGATGATCTTTTATGTATAGCGATTGTATATATACTCCTGATTAGTATATTTTATTGTCCATATAATCATTGGACAATAAGGCATATTTCTATAGTTTATGAGGGAGTATATTGATTTTGACTAATGCAGACGCTTTCGGGCGTCTGTAATTTTTTATGCCTACCACTTTGACATTAGCCTGATTATTTGCCGAGTCCTAACAGGTACGATCGCATCGCGCAATCGCACCTATGGCATCTGGTATCGGCCAAAATATCATTCAGGGAAACGGGTCAAACGTTTTGCATCCTTCGGTATTTGATATTGTGCGACATTCATTTGCATCGCTAGCAAGGCATAGTAAGAGTTAATTCCGGTCAGATCGACCACACCTTTTTTACCGAATCGTTTATCTGCGCGCTGGAAAGTGCGGTCGGAGACGCGTTTATTTTTGTGTAGTTCAGTCGAGAAGTCGTAGACGATTTCTTCATCCTCGCTCATGCCCACCGGACGGATACCGTCGGCGATTGCATCGGCGATAGCTGGTTTGATGCCAGCTTTTAGTGCGATTGGATAATGCACATACCATTCAAAATCTTGTGTCCATTCGCGTGCGGTGATTAGGATTGCCAGCTCGCTTAAGGTATTGCCGATGGCAGAGTGATAGCGCAGATAGTCGCCCATGGCTCGGGCTTGCGTCATGACTTGCGGGCTATGCATTAATGGTTCAAACGGGCCGAAAACAGGTACTTTGCGGGTGGCTAAAAATTCTTCAGCAGCTTGTTTTTGTTCCGGCGTGTATTGATCTGGCGGGATGGTCGGCAGACGGTCGCTTGCGTATGCTGCGCTGGCAATTAAGCCTGCTGCTATCCCGGATGTGATACCAGATGCGATTTTATTTTTCATGTTGTCTCCTCAGACGGTGGGTGGATTAGTAGCTTACATTTTGGGTGAAATTTCCGTTTGAAATGCATGACTTATTTTACGTTTCTTACTAGAATAGGCTTTCAATCAAACTGACGCTTTAACCATGTGATGATGCCATCGATGCTTCGGAAATCAGCCACCGAACGGCACGCAATCTGTGGATGCCGTGTTTGTAGCATGCGCGATAAAGCAGAGCCTGGCCCTAATTCTAGCGCGACGGTTACGCCAGCTTCAGCACAGGCATCCATGCAATCACTCCATTGGATAGGTTCTGCTAACTGACGTGATAAATGCGTGATGGCGATTGTCTTATCGGTGATCGGAACTGCCGCTATCCCTGATAAGACGGGACAGCTAGCCACCGTAAAATTGATGTCTTGCAGCGCAGTGAAAAAAGGAGAAACCGCATGTGCCATCTTGGAAGTGTGGGATGCGATATCAATGGGTAATGACTGTATTTTTCCGCCCGCGGCTTGAACTACTTGACCCACCGATGGAAATGCCGATTGTTGTCCGCCTGTAATGCAACTATCTTCGCCGGTGATGATAGCCAATTGAAAATCAAATGGATGAATCAACTCTTGGATTCTGTTAATGGACAAACCGCTGATCGCTGCCAGAGTCTGTTGCGGCGATTCTGCCAGACAGGTATCCATTAAGCTCGCTCGGTTTCTCGCTAAGTCTACCGCTTGTTTAGCGCCGAGCATGCCCGCCACGCTGTACGCTGCAAGCTCACCTATGCTGTAACCGGCAACCAGACTCGGTGCAGGTATGCGCTGTTTGATCGCTTCCCAAATACCGAGCGCGCTGGCAACAATCATCGGTTGCGCGATACGGTTAGCGAATAAGAGCTGCGGCGTCGATGCGATGGCATCAAAGGGCAGATCAAAGCTGTCGATCAAGGCTCGGGCCTTGTCGTTTGTGCGCGCCAGATCAAACATCGCCGATGTCTGATTACCTTGCCCCGAGCACAGAATGAGCAGCCGATCCGTCATTTTTTCGACTTATCCAAAACTGCCTCAGCGGCGTTGCAGCGACAATTTTGTGTAAGTCCTAATTTGTTCTCACTATCGTTAGCGCGCATTCTATTAGCAGTGATTGCATCGGAACTTATTGCATGCACCAGGCAGCTCGCAGCAAGCAAATCCGCAGCGCCTCCGGGGGATAATTTTTTAGCGATAAAAATGCGATGACAAGCTAAGCCGTGTGCGTACCAATCTGGATGAGCGGTTCCACCAAGGCTCATAAAATGTTGCGCCTGATGTTTGACGATGGCCGCACCTTCTGCACCGCCACGATGGTAGACATTGGTGTCGCTGATATACGCCATTAAGGCGAACAGGGCATCAATTTTTGCATGGTAGATACTGCGCCCGGCAGCGAGGGTTGCTTGTAACGCGGGTACACCAATCTCAAATACGGATGGCAGGCCAAGGGCGGCCTCTTCACGGGCGCCACTTGCACCATGTAGCACACCAACCTTAACACCGTAAGATGGAGAACTTAACTCTACAGATGGAACTTGCATGTGCCTTTGTAATTCATCACCCCAGCATGTTAATAAAGTGTGGCGGATACTAGCTGGTGATAGTAACTGTCGTTGAACTTTAGCATGCCCGATAGCGGCGCAAAGTAAGCCTAGGCTAAAGATTGCGCCACGATGGGTATTAATCCCCGCGGTGGCCTGCATCATCTTTTTTTCAGCGACGATGCCCAGCTTTTTTAGTGAATTAAAAGAAGCTCCAGTCATACCTGCTAAGCTAATTTCTTTATAGTAGCCACGTAAAGAAAACAGGCTGCGCATAAAGGTACTGGCGGTCATATCTTGATGACTGCCGCTATCTACCAACGACACCAAACCTGGTTTGGGGTATAGCGATAATTCTGTGTACAAACAGCGCACGGCCTGACGCGCAAGTAATGCCGCAAAGTCGCGATGAGCAACATCAACACTGATTTTCTCAGCGTCGTCACGATAAGCTTGCGACATCAATGCCGGCATCTTCGGCACTATCTCTATACTGATTTGACGCATGACTTTTTTCCCAGACTGCTCAGCAATGAGGCTGTGGACGCTAACCGTACGGTATGCATTTCTTTCACTAATACATGTGCTTGCCGGTCTATAGCGCTAAGCCATTCTTTCCATGATACGGCCTGGTCGCCCGGGAAAATAATTTCTCCGTCTAGCGGTAGGATTTTGGCAGATTCTGATAATAGCAATAATCCAGTCTGCAATTGCTCGATATTTTCAGGATAAAAAAGGACATCAATATCCGATGTCGTACTCAGATAAATCTGCTTAGTCAGTGTTTGTAAAGCGAGTGATCCGAAGACATGAAGGCGTAAATTATTTGCTTGCAAGGCTAGCTCGGCTAAGCCTTGCTGCCATTCGCCAGGCGCAGCGCTGATGACGGATGATAAAGGTAGTGCTGGTGTCGTTTTTTTGATATCAGTGACGGCGCAACGCAAAGCGATTCGTCTTTTCTCACCAGTTAACGGATGCGGTGGCATAGCTAGCCCTAAGCAGATTTGATCCGTGTTGACACCGATATCAGCATCAGCACGCCTAACGACCAATGGCCAGTCTTGGTTTTGCCAAAGCTTGACGGCTTCTAGCTGATCGTCGGCCGCAGTCATACTCGGTTGAACAATAAGCTGACTACTACGTTGACCACTAAGCTGGTCAATAAGCTGCTGCCAGCCTCGATCGGATAGCCAGACCAGATCATGCCGTGACATCATGATGCCAGACTATTTTTGCCAGAAAGTATTGCATCGATTACAGGTTGAGCCAGCTTACGGCCGCTGCGTGCCAACCCTAAACCACTACGCTGATCGCCGCCTCGATTACCATCCACTTGTTGTTGTAACGCCAGTTCTAATTGAGCAGATAAATTATCGTGCCAGATCGCCTCAATGCCACCCATACGTAAATAATTTTCTGGACCTGGTGCAAAAACCGGATTGCTACTAGCGAGGGCAATTAATCGTTCTTCCGGCACTTTAGTGATCCTCGCCATAGCGGGCAAGCCCATGACCCGGATAGTAGAATCTGGCAAGGCATAACAGGCATCCGCCATTAAGCCACTGGTAATAAATCCACCTGACAAAGCCTGGTCATACACCAGACCAAGTATGGGATGGCCTTGACGCCGGGCCAGATCGACGCATTTTCCTAAATGTGCCATGTAGCTATTAATCCCCAGCATCTCATCACGGTGACGTAAACGTTGTCCTTGCGTATCGACCATAATCAAGATCGGACGCTGCGGATGTTCGCGCACCGTATCAAGAACAAAGCGGGCTTGTGCCAGCGCGATTTCAACACCAATTGGCTCGTGCTCGCAGGTGCCGACGACGGCAATAGTGCCGATGCTGGTCTGGGCGCTACCTGATAAGAAATGATCGAGTTCTGTAATCGTATGGCCGAGCGGAAATAGCTTAGTCGCGATCGTTTGCCAATGTATGGATGGCGCTACTGCCGATGCTTTTGCTGATAACTGCGTTTCAGAATTGACAGGCTGTACCATTACCGCGCTCCTAAACGTAGATGATCAACCGTCGTAATGAACTGATCCACCTCTAATAGCGGAAGCAGTTCTGGCTCGGCAACACCTAACTTGCGCCAGATATCTAGCGGATCAATCAGCTCACCAAATTGGCTTATACGTTGCGTGAGCAGACTTTGCTCTTGTTCTAGCGCCGCCAGTGTTAACTCCACCTCTTGCTGGTTGCAAGTATCGATTGCAGCAATCGCAGCATCGCGGAATGCTGGGACAGAATCTGCAACGATCATCTGACAATCACCTAATAAAAATCGATGCTTACCACCTGTCGTGCGCCACACCAGTGCTCTGTCACGCGAATCAAATTCTTCTACACCATTGGCTGTTTCAATCACTTCTGGACCTGACATCGCAAGACGTGCTTCTTCTGACATGACGATGATATTTGCACAGCGGGCAACGATGCCCATACCGCCAAAACAACCGTTCGAGCCGCCGATTAATACGACTACCGGGACGCCAGCGGCACGCGTATCCAACACCGCCCGCATGACTTCTGATACAGCGATCAGCCCCGCATTGGCCTCGTGTAAGCGGACGCCACCTGATTCAAGCAACAACACAACTGCATGGGCATGTTCTGCAACGGCACGACGTAACATCCCGACGAGTTTTGCGCCATGCACTTCACCGACGGCGCCGCCCATGAAGCCACCTTCTTGTGCAGCGATGAAGACAGTTTTTCCACCCAGTCGTGCACTGCCGATGACCACGCCATCATCAAATGACACAGGAGCATTCAGTTGTCCTAAATGGGGGCTGACGACACGTGCCGAAGGCGGTAAAAATTCTTCAAAACTATTCGCATCAAATAAGGCATGCACTCGCTCACGCGCATTGGATTCCAGATAACTCATGAGGCTTCTCCGGCAGTTTTTCCTAGCATAGCTTCAACCGCTTGATCCAGACGCAGACTCACGACCGCAGGCGTCGCGCCCATATCGTTAATCGTAATGCGGGTCTCGGTAAGCTGCCAGCGGTTGTGGAAGTCTTGCATAACCGCTTGCCAGATTGCACCAAAGCCGGTGGCGGCTGTTTTGATTTCGATTGTGCAGGCACCATTTTGTGGAGTGCTTTCAATCAGCACCTCCAGATTGCCGGAACTGACAACGCCTACCAGTTCAGCCGTATTATTTAAATGACGGTTGCCATTTTCGAATCGATAATTTAAGGTTTCCATTGCGGCTTTCTTCTCAGCTATTCACTTCTATTATTCTTTTCTACTATCCGCCTACCAATTTCTAAAACGCTTTGGCGGGTTATACAAACCGCCAGAGGCGCGCACCAGATCTTTCATCGATTTTGCGGCGAGCAAACTACGGGTGGCCTGACGTTTATCAATGCCAATGTCCTCGGCGCGCTGAATGATGCCGCGATCGCGTAAATTTTCTACCATACGCTTGTCGCGTGCGATGCCAACGGCGGTATAGCCTGCCACACCACGGATTGCCTGTTCGCGCTCTTCATCCGTGCGGCACAATAAGAGATTTGCGATGCCTTCTTCCGTCAAAATATGTGTCACGTCATCGCCATAAATCATGACAGGTGGAATCGCCATTTTGGCTTGTTCCGCTAGTTCCCATGCATCGAGTTTTTCGACGAAGGCTGGTTGCATATGTTCGCGAAAGGTTTCGACAATTTGTACGACTAATTTTTGTCCGCGCGGGATCAGAATTTTCCCTTCCCGCGCTTGCTGTCCGGCTTTTAACCATGCCGGGCTGGCGTGTCGTCTGCCACGTGCATCTGCGCCCATATTCGGCGCACCGCCAAAGCCCGCGATTCGTCCCAAGGTCGCGGTGGAGGAATTGCCTTGTAAATCAATTTGCAAAGTCGAACCGATGAACATATCGCAGGCATATTGTCCCGCTGCTTGGCATAGGGCGCGATTACTGCGCATTGAGCCGTCAGGTCCGACAAAGAACACATCGGGCCGGGCACGGATATAGTCTTCCATACCTAGTTCTGAGCCGAAGGAATAAACAGATTCGACAAAGCCAGCCTCAATCGCGGGGATTAAAGCAGGGTGGGGATTGAGTGCCCAATGACGTCCGATTTTACCTTTGAGTCCCAGTGACTCTGCATAGGTTGGTAACAATAATTCGATGGCGGCGGTATCGAAGCCGATACCGTGATTGAGTCTTTGTACGCCATACTCCGCGTAAATACCTTTGATCGCCATCATCGCCATCAGAACTTGTATCTCTGAAATCTGCGCTGGGTCACGTGTGAATAAAGGTTCTATGTAATATGGATTAGGTGCTTGCACGACAAAATCAACCCAGTCGCCCGGAATATCTACTCGCGGTAGTACATCGACAATCTGATTCACTTGCACAATCACGATGCCATTTTTAAATGCGGTAGCCTCGACGATGGCGGGTGTATCTTCTGTATTAGGTCCCGTGTATAAATTACCGTGACGATCTGCCGCCTCCGCTGCGATCAGACAGACGCGGGGTGTCAGGTCGATAAAGTAGCGACCAAATAATTCGAGATAAGTATGGATCGCACCGATGTTTAACTTGCCTGAGCTGACCAGTTTAGCGACTCGTCCGGCCTGTGGGCCTGAAAAAGAAAAGTCCAGCTTTGATGCAATGCCGCGTTCAAATACATCCAGATGCTCGGGCAAGGCGATGACTGATTGCAGCATGTGGAGTTGATTGATTTTTGTCGGGTCAAGCGTTGCCAGCGCTTTGCCTAAAAAATCAGCTTGCTTTTGATTATTTCCTTCAAGGCAGACCCGATCACCGCATTCCAATACCTGATGCAGTAAATCAGCGATACGTGAGGCTGGCAAAACTTTACCGTTTAAGGCTTCACCCAGCGACGACCGGGCGCGCTGCAGACGTTGACGTCGATTATCTTGCAAACTATTCCACGCAGTGGGTCGCGCACTTGATCGTTCATTTATATGAGCATCAGAAAATTGACTCATTTCGCTCCCATAATCATGGTAGGCAAGCCCGTTGAAATCCCTGGAAACAAGCACAACAACAGTACTGCCAGAAACATCAGCGCGACAAATGGCATCACGCCCCGGATCACATCCTTTAGCGGGATATCTGGTGCGATGTTCTTAATCACAAAAATATTTAAACCAACGGGTGGATGGATTAGTCCCATTTCCATCACCACTGTCATGACAATCCCAAACCAGATCAGATCAAAACCTGCGGCTTTTAGCGGCGGCAAAATAATCGGAGCGGTCATCAAAATAATCGATACCGGCGGTAAGAAAAAGCCAAACACAATCACCATCGTGAGTATCACCGCCAGTAACACCCATTTTGATAAATGCATATCAACAACCCATTGCGCCGCAGACTGGCTGATATGTAAATAGCTCATCACATAGGAATAGAGTAAGGACATGCCAATGATCAGTAGCAGCATGGTGGATTCTTTGACGGTTGATGTCAGAATCGGACGCAAATCTTTTGGTCGCCATACACCGTACACAATGGCGATTAAAGCCAGCGCTAATAACGCGCCCAGACCTGCGGTTTCTGATGGTGTCGCAAAGCCACCATACAGCGCAACCATCACACCGATCAGTAAAATGACGAAGGGCAATACACGTGGCAGCATTTCTACTTTTTGCGCTAGTGTGAAATGTTCTTTTTCAAGATAGGCAGATCCAGTCCCGGTCTGATTGAATACCGCTAATGCCATACGATATTCTTTGCGTGCCCGATACACGGCATAACCAGCAAATAAAAATACCAGCAACACACCAGGACCGACGCCTGCTAAAAACAAACGGCCCAAAGATTGTTCCGCAGCGACCGCATACAAAATCATCGTGATCGATGGCGGTAATAAAATGCCCAAGGTGCCACCCGCCGCAATGATGCCTGCTGCAAAGCCAGGCGAATAACCACGTCTGCGCATTTCAGGAATCCCCGCAGAGCCAATTGCAGAACAAGTTGCAGGTGATGAGCCAGCCATTGCCGCAAATAAAGCGCATGCAACCACGTTGGCAATGCCAAGACCGCCAGGTACTTTGTGTAACCAGGTATGGATCGCAGAATAGAGGTCTTTACCAGCTGGAGATTTGCCGATAGCCGCACCTTTTAAGATGAATAGCGGGATCGACAATAAGGTGATGGATGCCATTTCTTCATACACGTTTTGGGTCACGGTATCGAGCGAGGTTGCAGGCATAAAAAAATACATAAAACTGGTAGCGACGATGCCTAGCGCAAATGCAATCGGCATGCCGGAAAACATCACTACCAATGTCACGGCGCCGTATAACGCGCCTAATGTTAGCGGGCTCATATGTCGCTCCGTTTTGCTGGCGATGCGTTAGTCACTCGCGCTAATACCTGCACAAAAATCTGTAACGTCAGTAAGCTCATACCAAACGCCATCATTCCGTAAGGTATCCATAGCGGTGGTGCAAAAGTGGAGGTGGTGGTCTGGCCATCGACAAAGGCTTCATGCCATAAGGTCCAGGATTTCCATGAGAAGAACAAGCAAAACAAAAACGACAATACATCCACTAACAACATACGAAATGCATTTACCCGCGCTGGCAGCAATGAAGACAGCGCTTCAATCCCGATATGTCCGCGAAATGACTGTACATAAGCGGTACAGAAAAAAGTGACACCGACCAGCATGAACACCGATGCTTCATCCTGCCAATCGGTCGGTGCGTTAAAAAAATACCGGCTGACCACCGAATAGGTGAGTACGCAGGCAGTTAATACCAATGCTAGCAAGGATAAATTCATGAGCAACATATTGAATTTATCCATTGCCCAAGATATGCCTGCAACGATCTTATTATCCGGCACTGCCGGTCCTTTGGCAGGCTCTAACTCAAAGCCGTGGCTCATAGAGTTTTCTCCGCCAGCTTCAGCAATTTGGCGCAGTTCTCATTTTTCTCGCCATAGTCTTTCCACGCCGTCGTGCGAGCGATTGATTGCCACTTCTTTAAAGCAGCCGGGTTGAGATCAGCCACTTTTGCGCCTGCTTTTTGGTACACCGCAGCGACCAGCGAATCATCTAGCTGCGCAGATTTACGGGCGAAGGCTTCCATCTCTGCGCCGACTGCCATGATCGTCGTTTGTTGTTCTTTGCTGAGTTTGTCAAAGATTGCTTTCGACATCATTAGCGGCTCAAACATAAACCAGTAAGCACCTGCACGACCGGTGGTCAATGCTTTAGATACCTCCTCCAAGCGAAACGAAATCAATGAAGTGGACGAGGTCAGTGCCGCATCCATCGCACCGGTTTGCATCGCGGCATAGATCTCATTGGAGGGCAGGGACACCACCGCCGCACCGGCTGCTTTCAAAATCAAATCCATCTCGCGGGAGCCTCCGCGTATCTTCATTCCCTTTGCATCATCCGGATCGATAATCGGTTTGCCACGGGATGCAACACCGCCTGCTTGCCAGATCCAGCTGACGACGACAATGCCTTTGTCTAGCAAAATGCGGTTTAACTCTTTACCGACCTCAGCGTTTTTCCAGCCGTAGCCCTGTTCATACGAAGTCACCAGACCAGGCATCAGTCCGATATTGACCTCTGGCACTTCTCCACCGGCATAGGACAGCGGCACCAGCGACAAATCTAATGCACCTTTGCGCATGGAAGAGAACTGAGCATTGGTCTTCATCAGAGACGATCCGGGGTAAATCTCAAACTTCAGGCTACCTTTCGACCGCTTTTCGACTTCGGCTGCAAACATACGGCACAAGCGGTCTCTAAAATCGCCTTCAGTCACTGTGCCGCCAGGGAACTGATGCGATATTTTTAAAGTGGACGTTTGCGCCCAGGCTGTTTGCATAGAAAGTAGCGGGGTAGCGGCAATGGATGCCATAGCACCGAGGACGGTTCTGCGTTTGGATAATGTGGACATTCTGTCTCCTGCTGGATAGTAAAGTTGCAACTGAGGTTGCAACTAAGGTTGAGAGCATTACAATGATTTTTATCTATTTGCATGCAAGGTTTCTTTTTATGTATACAAGATATATACTTAATAAATGCAATGCAAGTACAAATTGTTTTTTATAATAAGAAAAAATTTACCAGGGATACCATTTGTCTATCGTCGACACTATTAATAAAATCGGTAACAAAAGCAGCGATAAGCTTAGTGATAAGGCCGATAATAAAAATCGCTCGGAATCCTTACGGGAATCGATTGAAGAAATGATCGCTGTAGGGACGCTGCTTCCTGGGCAGCATCTGGATGAGACCGAACTAGCAACGCAGTTTGGCGTATCACGCACGCCGATCAGAGAAACTCTGATTCAGCTGGCATCAATGGGGATTGTCGTTATTCGCCCCAGGCGCGGTGCGGTTGTGGCAGAACTGGGGCCGCAGCAATTGGTAGAAATGTTTGAAGTCATGGCTGAGTTTGAAGCGATGTGCGGCAGACTCGCCGCCAGACGCATGACCGTAGAGGAACATCAGAACCTGCTGGCAGCACATCAGGCATGTAAGGACGCCAGCTTGGCACAAAATTCTGACGATTATTTCTACTGCAATGAAACCTTCCATCAGATTATCTACAAAGGCAGTCACAATGCTTTTCTGGCTGAGCAAGCGCTCGCCTTACATCGCCGCCTCCGGCATTACCGGCGTTTGCAATTGCGGGTGAGGGACAGAGTTGGCGCATCGTTTTCTGAGCACGACGGCGTGGTGCAGGCGATTCTCGCTGGTAATGGCGATTTAACAGCAGAGTTGCTCAGAGGTCACATCATGATTCAGGGCCAGCGTTTTGCCGATCTGATGGCGTCCTTACCTAAGTTAAATCCATAGACGTTATCGTTTAAACCGGTGATATCGGGCGGGTAAATATTTACGATTTACTTGCTTAGTTAGATCTTAAATAAATATACTCCCCCTTAATTTTTAAAAATATGGCTTATTGTCCAGTAAGTATGTGGACAACTTAAATATACATACCCAGAGTATATATATGGCCTATGCGTTAGCTTATGTATTATTCCTGCGAGGGAATTCCCACGCGCTTTCAACTAAGCCGGGCGGATTCAGATAAACCGGGCGCAGAGCCTTGTCAAATGCCAGCGATGACCCATATCAGTCAGACGTTTGGTCGCAGCTAATAAATGGGCAATGGCTATCTCCATCATCGTGGCGATGACGGATCAAACAATGCCCGTCAGATGTCCACAAGCTGAACAATAGTGCGCCAGTGCAGCTAATTTCGATCACGGTTACACTAGGCAAAGTAACAAGTCATTAAAACTCTGTTTGCTCTTAGTGAGCCCCCTAAGAATCATTATTAGCAAACATTAATCTCAACCCGAAAGTTATTCACATGTCCGATTTAATTCAAAAGCTGGAATGGCGTTATGCCGCAAAAAAGATGAACCCTGCCAAAGCGGTTCCGCAAGAAAAAGTTGACCGCATTCTGGAAGCAGCGCGCCTGACCGCGACTTCCAGCGGTTTGCAACCTTACGAAATCTTCGTCGTTACCAATCCAGAAGTCCGTGAAAAAATCAAACCAGTTGCATGGAACCAAGGCCAGATCACCGATTGCTCACACCTGTTAGTGTTCGCCGCATGGGACAACTACACGGTAGAACGCATCAACATGATGTTTGATCTGACCAACGACATTCGTAATTTTAAAAACGAAGGTTGGGAAAATTATCGCCAAATGCTGCTCAACACCTACCCAAAACGCGATGCAGAAGTCAATTATCAACATGCAGCGCGCCAGGCCTACATCGGTCTGGGATCAGCACTGATTGCCGCCGCATTTGAAGAAGTTGACAGCACGCCGATGGAAGGTTTTGACCCTGCCGCAGTTGACGAAATCCTTGGACTCAAAGCACACGGTTTGCGCAGCGTTGTGATTTTGCCGTTGGGCTATCGCGAAGAAGACAAAGACTGGTTAGTTAACCTGAAAAAAGTCCGTCGCCCAACCGACAAGTTTGTGACTGAAGTGAAGTAAATCGACTATGTCGCTAGCTGCGGGTAAGGCATTCGTAGCTAGCGACAATCGGAGCAGAGTAGATCACCTTAATCACGCCAGTTGACCGGACCCTACTCTGTTCTTTGTTCTAATTTTTAATCGCATTTTCAGGCTAATTTTCAAGCTAGCTGAGCTGAAGCTTTTCTGCCGCGTACTTCGCTGCCAGCTGCAGATTTTTCAAATCCCGCTCTACCAATTTGTCGTCTGCCTTAGAACTAAAGCAGCAAAATGTGCCATATACATTGCCATCAGACAGAATAATCGGCGTGGCAAGATAAGAACCTATCTTCAGATGCGTCTTCGGTATTTCTATCTCTTGGGCTAGCTTCGGCGCGTCATTAATAATTTGTGGCAAGCGTCCATCCACAATCCGTTGGCACCATGTTGCCTCCAAAGGATCAGCTTGGCCTGCACTCAAGATCGGCGCATTGTCGCGACATTCAACTTGTCGTATCACCCGCATGCCATCCACAAATTCAGACACAAACACAACATCCATCTTAAGTTTTTCCAGCACAATTTTTAAGACTTCCTGAACCGAGTGATGAATCAACTCATCCGACGTATCCGCAGTCGCAACCAATAATTCGGATAGCTGCACCGTCAGATCGTTAGGGTCTAAGCCTTCTTCATATCTTGAAACGGCTTGATTGGATTTATGAGCATCAGCAGGCGTCACATGCACAAGCGAGTCCAGCGTAAATACCTTCAATTGCGAGTGCGCGCCAGCTCCCCATGTACACTCAGCCAGATCATGTTTATTGCCGAGAATAGCCTCAATCGTCATCAACTCCCCACCATCACGGAGTTGGACAATATCGCCAATTTTAAAAGTAATGCTCATATGATGCCCTCTCTACACGCGCTACACGGTTACGAAAGAAATTTCAAAAAATAGTATATCTGCGGAAAATTTTTGGTGTGATCGCTGCAACAGATTGACCCGCTTTTCGGTTTGTTACTAAAACATCAAAATGCTTACAAGAATGCGTCAGACAAAACAGGCACTGCCGTTGTTCCGTAACAATGCTTAAATTCACTTGCTAAGATTGAATAAAAAGCGAGTCCCTTAATGTACGTAATTTTCAGCAAATAAGATTCACATCCAAATAACTTTCTTTGAAAATTACGTCACACCTACGGGGAAATAGCTTTACTAAGTAATTAGGGGAAGTCCACCCTATTTATTGGGATTACGACCTTGCGGCATAGCAAATTTTGCTATGCTAGCGGTTTGCCATTGGTCGGCAGCGTTGCCGTGGACCGGTGGCACTTATTTTTCGGAGTTGTATGATGGCGTCGTTACAAGATCAATTTTTAAAAGCGGGACTAGTCGATAAAAACAAAGCCAAACTGGCCCACCAGGAAAAGAGCAAGCAGAAAAAGGTCGAGCGCCGGACTGGCAACGAGAGCGTGGATGAGGCGCGTGTGGCCGCGCTTGAGGTGCAGCGCAAAAATGCCGAACGCGCTCGCGAACTCAATGCGCAGCGCGATGCAGCCGCAAGCCAAAAAGCAGTTTTTGCGCAAATTGTGCAGTTGGTGCAAAACAATCGCCAAAGCAAGGGCGCAGGCGACATCGCTTATTACTACACTCACGGTACCAAGATCGATAAGATCTATGTGTCAGCAGAGGTACAGACACATTTGATCGCTGGCCGACTGGTGATCGTATGTCTGGATGGTAAAACAGAATTACTGCCCCGTATCATCGCGGACAAAATCGCCGAGCGCGATGCATCACTGGTGGTGCGGGTGAAAAAGACAACGACCGAAATCGATGCGGATGATCCGTATGCCGCCTTCCAGATCCCGGATGACTTTACGTGGTAGCTCGCGACTAAGCTTCCTTGGAATTTAGAAATTCATAAGACACGCATTTAATTAGATAGCTTAAATTCGAAATCCGGGTCAGGTCCTGCATTGCAATATGCGTGTCAATACAAGACCTGACCCTGCATGGCTAATTTGCTTAGTTATTACGACTGCCTTACTTATATGAATGCTTGGTCTATGTGTTTTAGCAGACGAGACCACTGGGTGCTTGCATCAGAAAAATTAAAGGCACCATTTAACAAATTAGTGTCGCGAACCACTACAGTTAAAGCGGCCCCGGCATTTCCTGTTTCCATCTGGCCGCAGCTAGCCAACACACCTTTTTTTCTTTTCGCGTTATGCGCTATTTCATCTGCGTTGGCCGCAGGCTGTGGAAAATAGGTACTAAAATGTTTTTCCGTTTCGCGTACAAGGATTTCATTTGTATTGCGAAACAGTTCCAGAAGCAGATCTTCTAAAACACCCGTTTCGCCTAAAGTGTCAGTAAATACAAAGACAGACAAAGTGTGATTGCGTTGTTTCATCCAGGTAGAATTAGTTAAACCACTTATTCGATCGTAATGTGATTTGAATCGTTCCTCGAAAAGTCTAACTGTGTCGTCAACGCCTCTAGAATCAGCATCGTAAATAAATAAGATCGAAAAATCTTTAATTGCGCTTCCACTAGTTTCTAATACATCTGTGGAAAATGAGTTCTCAATCTCCTTTATTAAATCGATAGCTTGTGTAAACTTATCCATGCCACCAATTGATATCGGAAAAATCAACGTTTTTTTGTCTTGTGTCTCGTAAGCGCAGATTGGCACTAGTGGAAAGTGTGGTTTGCCAATTCTCAGCTCATCTACAGACTTGCTTAAGAATTTCCGCGAAAAAAATGGCCCAAGTGGTTGGATGTAATCCTTTAATTTCTCATCATAAGATTTATATTGCTTTGATTCTTGCATCAAACGTCCTATGAATTGGGCATCATGTGGCCCTTCGCAAAATACAAAAAGTACATTCACGATGCCACCTTCCCACGCAGATCAAAATTGATACTTTGAACCAAATCATTCAAGCGATCACCAGAAAAATAATGAGACTTTAATTTTCCATCTGTTTTAACTAGGGCATATGCAGAAATTTCTGACGATGGAATAGTTTTAGATAACGCGAACGCATCAATACATTCCTTGCTATGAGAACTGATAAACACTTGAACATTGAATTGGACTGATAATTCATAAAGTAATGTCACCACTTTATCTAGCAATGATGCGTGAATAGCATTTTCAAATTCATCAATAATTAATACTCCATTTTTCGCTCCTGCAAATAGCAGGGCGATTTTAAATATGCGCTGAAGTCCTTCACCAAACTGCGTGAGGTCAGGATTCGGATGAATTCGATCATGCATAACCGTAAAATGGCCCCGGTCATTTTGTTCAATGTTCGTGATATCTGAATCAATGTTCTGACGAATAAAGTCTATAACCCTTTTTTTGCTGCCTTCTTTTAGACTTTTGCTATGGCATTCTCGCAATAAATTTGGTTCTAATCCATTAAAAGGACTTGAAAAAACTGAAGGGCAAATTGAACTTGCTTTACCTTCGGTTCGTTGAGGATATTTCTCAAAAAAATGGACCTGCGATGACCAGTTCTCCAAATCGTAAGACGCGTCAAAACAAGCAGAAGTTAGATAGTGGGTCGTGTCCTCAATACTCTGCTGTTCCATATTGAGTTTAATCGAAACATTTTTGTCATCGTAAAATGCAGATAAATCGCAATTTGGAAACTGTTCCAAGAACCAGTTCATGTCAACCTGCTCCGAACTTGCTTTAGCCCTTCGTCGAATTATATCGAGAAAATCTTTAGTGTCATTCAAAGAACACAGTAATTTTACCGCTTCCAATAAGGTCGTTTTTCCAGCATTATTTATGCCTGCAATTATATTAATTCGGTTTAAATTTTCGAAATTCAACCCACTAAAATGCCGAAAGTTGTTAATTGCAATGCTAGTAAATTTCTTTTTGGATTCAGGTGCTAGGTAGTTTGATCGTGAAGAATCACTAACCGATTGGGTTTGACCGAGGGTCAAAAGACCTTGTAATTTTTCATTTAAGTGCTTGATGTCAGCTCTATCTGCATCAGCTATCAACCTCGACACGCTGAAAATTGCGCTAACTTCTTGGTTGAGAATGGAAATTGCATTTTTTACCTTATCTTTTCCTAAAACATCACTAGAAAGAGTTGCATCCGAGAGATTTCTGGTCGTATCAAGGTTCGACAATGCCTGTTCATCGTCGATGATTTTTGCTAAATCTCGTATTTGAGTTGACTTTATCAATACAGGTTCGAGTCTTGAGTAGTTCCCAATGACGTCACTATCTTCTTCGTCTTCATTTGTGGAGATTTCTTCTGAGATCCAAGAGAAAAAGCGAGCTTGATTATCTTTCGACATCGACTTATTTTCTATGTCGTCCCATTGGAGCCAGTTACGTATCCTTCTGTTGCGTATCACTTCCCGAAAAATAGAATACTTATCGCTTTGAAACTGATCTCCATAATCACTGTCTTTATACGCATCAATCAGGGCTAATGTCTGTAAAGTTGTATTGACTTCCGGTTTTGATATCCCTATAGATTGACATATATCTTGAACTGGCATTAGATGAGTATCATGCAGAGTTCGAATTAGCTCAGCTTGATTTATCGCGGGCCATTTTTTATTTCCACTGATATGTTTGAGTCCCATCAACACTAAGTGATGACTCTCATTGACGTCAGTGTAGTAAATCACAGGGACTTTGGAGAAAATTTCAATGTCAAGTTGCCCCAGTGAAATTCCATCAATTTCATGTTGGATCTGGAGCCATTTAAGTATCGCGACACGTCGATTTCCCTCAACCACAAGAAATTTCCCCGAGTCCCCAATGCGACGGACCTGAATCTGATCGACGGGGAGAAAACCATTCTTGCGAAAACTATCCAGAAGATCACGCGCATTCTCTGCATTTTTCCCAAGAATAAGCTGAGTCGTACGTCGTTGAACCTCTGAGTCGGTAGCAACGTCATCAGCCACTTGGACATAATTTTCTGAATCAATGAATCGATAGTTATTAGGATCTAGGTAGAGATTTTTCAGACTAATATGTTGACGTTGATTTTGGGATGGGATTCTTTCCGGTTCACTCATTGATCTACCTCATTTAAAAATATAAGAAACTTTGCTGTTAATATTGGAGTTGACCTGTTGGTAAATTATTAGGTCAAGAAATAGTACTAATATAGACACATCTACATTGAGTTTATAGGGAAAAAAACTTCAATAATTACTCAATCATATTCAGATTTTCATTCAGAGAAATCAGCGATTTTAAATCACATAAAAAAACGTGCCATTTCTAATATTTCAATAATTGACTTAAATTCTTACAAAGAACTATACATGACACGATTGCAATTCGATTGTTAATCGAGAAATATACCGTCACCGCACCCCAACCAAACTCCGTCCCCAACCGTTCTGTGTAACAAAATCCTGGTAGCAATCCTTTCAGTCATTTCCTGCACATGCGAAATATCCCCAACCTTATGCCGCTTCGCCTGCAAACCATCCAGTGCATTCATAGCTACCCTCAAAGTATCTGCATCGAGGCTACCGAAACCTTCGTGATTGAATAGCGATTCGACGCGTACGCGGTTCGACGATAGCGATTCTAGGCCTAGCGCGAGTGAAACGAGGAAGGATTCGCCGCCTGAGATGGAGTGGATTGAGCGTTGTTCGTCACCATCAGCGCTAGGGTGTCCTTGATGCGTTGCAGGCGTTAGCTGCGTGATAGTTCGTGCAGTTGGCGATTGGCTTAGCGTTCTTGACCTGTGTGTCAGTGAGAGGTTTGGCGAGTTTTGGTATTTTGCATCCAAGTATTTTTGGGGTTAAGCGATTATGTGCTCAAGTCTGGATGCAAAAATGCTGGAAGTAAATGGCCGTTAAAAAGCGCTTAGAAAACAAAAAACCCGCCTCAGCACTGGGCTAGAAGCGGGTTTTAAGACGTTAAAGAAGCTCTTTGAACGTGTATCTGGTGGGATAGGTGGAGTTGAATAATGGCTTGAAACCTATACTGATAAACGATCTATGTTTTTCTTTATGAATAAATACCGTCAAAGATACTGTCAAAAATATTTCCTTGTCTGATTTTATGCCCTCAGTTCAAAATCGCACCAATAAACAAGTAATTGAAAGTTGATAATATTTAACTATCATTATTTGTTATTTAATAGTTTATTGTTATTGCGCGGAAACCTTAGCAATCCTTAGCATTTGCAAGCATTCTGACTCCTCAAAATTGAGGTGGCAAACCCCAACATTCCCCAACATTCCAGACCGTCACTTTGGCGGTGCAATATTGTGCCGTGAGAACCATAGTTTGGTACATGCACACTCGCCCTAATTTTGGGGGCAGTGCAATGTCAGGTTTTATCAGGTTGCCTCGCGCGCGTGCGGGTTGAGGTAATAGGACTCGGCAAAGTTGCGGAGTCATGCCTCATGCGCGTGCGCGGATCGCCCCAAATGTATGCTGTGTTCACGTTTAATACCCGCAAATCGGGTATCCAGGTTATTGCGCGCAACCCTCCGCTGATTTCAGCGTAGGGTGCCTAGCCTCGAGTGCGTGCGCGTACTGCTCAGAGAACCTCAGTTTGGGACATTCTCGGTATATTCCGAATTACTACAGTCGAAGCCCCCGTTTCGGGTGTCTCGGTCATCGCCCAAAAATTCGGGTGACGCTGTTGTGCCTTACCCTTGACGTAACCTTGGCGTACATACTCCCATCACCATATCTCGCAACGTTGCCAGGTGCGGACTTATAATCGCGGTAATTCGGGTTTATTGTTCGGAATGAATAGGCTTTCACCTACGGCAGTGTGTTTAAGGTCGTTCGGCTATTCTGCGAACCAATGCGGTGTTGTTTTTCCGCTGAACCTTAAGAAAACACAAGATTCTTGATTCCATAAAATTGTGGAGGCGGTGGATGCGGTCTCCGTAAAATTGCGGATGTCGCCGAGTGAGTATCGCGTTTCAAACGCGGTACTACCGTGTGACCGCGTTGCACCGCCTCAATTTTGAGGTGGTTCATTGAAGGTCAAGATTTCAAATCCTACCCTTATGGATTTTAAAGTGGATAGGGTAAGTTACATTTCAAATGCTGCTTGCGTCCACCTTTGAATTATCAGTTGCTCACCAAGAAAAAAGCCAGCGTGTCAGGCTGGCATAACCTTGCTGACTTTTGCTGACTGGCCATTACACCAGACCGTTAAAGCTTTCTTGCATGATCTGATCAAACGTCTTGCCCTTGTCCCTTTCCATCACGGCCGCCGATACTTCATACCTCACCATTTGCGCATGATCTACCGTCTTGCCGTAACACCGATCAAGTAACTCCTTTGCCGCCTGTAGCTTGATTGCATCGTTATCTGAGCCGTTCATCAAGCTAACGATTAATTCGATAGCATCGCCAGCATGTGCCATTGCCATCGCTCTAACCTCGGCAGTAGTCTTGTTCGGCGTGCCCGCCTTGCGCCCGCCTGTCTTGATCTTGGTAACGTTTGTCATGTCTACTTATCCCTAGTTTAGAAATAACAGCCGCCTCAAAATGGAGTTGGCTGTCAGGTTGGTTCTATGCCCTAAAATAGCTGTACTTGCCTTTGGCCAGTCGAAAATCTTCGTTGTCTTTTATGGACGCTTGAATTGTTTCTTCGTCGCTTAATGTCTCCATAGCCACCCGTACTCCTTTGCTCGGTCGCACATGCCAACTGGCTTTGGATGGCTCTTTTAATCCCCATAATTGCAGCATTAGTTCTATTGCGTCATAGCGTATAGGTCGTCTGGTTATGCTGTAAGTGTCCCCGTCATCATCAATGCGAGATACAAAAAAGTATCCTTCACTGGTTGACTGTTCGATGACAAAATCCATAGCGCCTCCATTGCTTGCGCACCAATACCAATGTCCTTTTAATGGAATGAAGGAAGGCGCGGGCGTATCGCCGTCTAACATTGACGGTGGAGTCAAATACGACACGGTGTCGTTTTTGGTTGCTAGTTCACGAATTGGAACGGGCTTTCCTTGCGCTACCGCCATATACCTTTGCGCTTGTCTTGTCGATACCTGAATGTTCTCATCCATCCATTGAGAAAATTGTCCGTGTGGTAGCGCCTT
Source organism: Undibacterium sp. GrIS 1.2 (assembly GCF_040544435.1). Classification (NCBI taxonomy): domain Bacteria; kingdom Pseudomonadati; phylum Pseudomonadota; class Betaproteobacteria; order Burkholderiales; family Oxalobacteraceae; genus Undibacterium; species Undibacterium sp. GrIS 1.2. The sequence continues at coordinate 3,025 of NZ_JBEONP010000001.1, read as the reverse complement.
CTTAACCTCTAAAAGTAAATCGCCCGCATCTTTGGCATGATTGATTGCCTCGTTTGCCTTACTGGTTGCCGCTTGGTGGTGGGCGTTGATCTCGCTTGCAATAGTCAATCTAATTTCGTTTAGCTTGGTCATAGTTCAATTCCTTGCGTGGTAAGTTGGTCGGGGTGCGGTTCTGGTCTTGTTGTTGGAGTTCAAAGAGTTGGCGACAGCCTTCCTGATGGCTGGCTTCATGGATACTTTTTTTGGTATCTTGATGAACTCACCAGTGATCTCGTTGAATGATTCCGGTGATTGATCGCTGTCCGACTCACGTTGATAGGCTTCTTGGATCGGCTCGTCACTGCAAACCGTTTGCAGTAGCTCAGGTTCTATCTCTGCGTTTGCTGAGATGAAAAGCGCTATCTCTTCACCTTGAATAGATGATTCAGTGCTTTGGATTGGCTCAGATTCAGGCAAAAGAACAGTGTCAGAAACAAATGTCCTATACACAGAGATAGGACATTTGTTTTGCCCCTCAGAATCAACGTTTTGGATTGGCTCAGATTCCGGTAAATCACTCTCCGTAAAATGTCCTATAGGTGATTTATTGAAATGTCCTATAGGTTTTTCTGGTTTTACCTTCTTGGTCATTATTTCGGCAAACCCACCTTTCGGCATTGGAATATCCAGCAGCGCCAAAACGGTGACACTATCTCCATTAACCAAAGCCCGAAGAACCTCATCATTCCAAGCGCAATCGGGCTGTAAGGCGTTAAACATTAATTCCCTTATCTCACGTTCAATTGCTTTACTAGGGCGCTTGGCTGCCTTCTTGTTGGATTGTTGCGCCAGTCCGTACTTCTTGCCAACCTTCGCGTAAAAGTTAGATTGCATTGCGTATGTTTCTGCCATGCCTCCCAATAAATCAGAGGCGATTAATTTCCCGTCACGGATCGGCAACAACACAATATGGCAATGTGGACATGACTCATCGTTGTGAACGATTGAACTAAGAATTGGTACGGCATAATGATTTTCAGCCCAACTCGTACAGTCCTCAAAGAATGTTTTGTAATCAATCCGCAATCGTGAGCCAAGCGACATTACGACCTCGATACCAAGACTGGCATTAAGTCGAATCTTTTTCACTCCTTCATCAAACATTAATTTTGCAGATTGATCGGCGGCAGCAGCCGTTCCAAGCCCCCGTACAATTTCATTTAAATGGCAGCGACTTGCATCAATATTGCTACCTTCCCTGATGCCTATCTCTGCCTGAATTTCTCTTAAATTATGTTGCATCACGCGAAGAAGAACGGATTCATTTGTGGGTGATCTGGTTGTTTCCTTGCTTAATGGTTTGACTTCCAAATAGTACGATCCTTGGGTCATGGTCGCACCCCCACGGCAGCCGCGATAGCTTGCAGCAGCAATGCCAGCTTGATGATGAGATACTTCATCGCCGCGATCATGCTGCACCTGCCAGTTTTGGAAGTGCCTTTGTGATGAGCTTGGCGACATATTGAATTAATGCCGCCTTGCGCTCTGCAAATGTTTTTCCCGTACCGATAAGGATAGCGTTTTTACTTTCCACCCTCACCAGAAAAGACAACTGTTTGCTTGATAGCGTTTTACGATTTACCGCGCCCACCGTATTAAATAAGATGCCGTTTATCATCTTGGCTTCATTGCAGTAGTGATAGCCAGCAGTCGCCTTGCCTTGATCCTCTCGGGTCTCTTGCAATGTTTCTGACATGGTGATGTAACTTACAGCAGCCGCCTTGCGTGATTCAATCCACGGCGCTTGACCAGCCGCTTCCGCACGCATCGCCAGGAACGAATTAACGAGAATAACTTGCCCTTGCCGTGACTTTTTCCCTCCAATAAACGGCATGGCGATTAATGCCCCACGTTCGGACAATTCTATTTTCTTTCGTTGCTCTCCCTTTGCATCAGAATATTTAACCACCTTAAAATCAAGGCGGTTGATCGTGCCATCTTTGACCAAATTTTCAAGCGATTGAATAACATTGTCGTGTCGCCGTCCAAATTCATCCGAGATTGCCAGCGAGTCCGTGACGGGTTCGCCCTTAGATAAATGAACTACCAACGTGTTAAAATTTGGGCGTGTGTTTTCAGCAGCTACCGTTCGAGCGGTGGCTGTTTTTGTGTGTGCTTTCATGGTTGACCTCTAGGTTAGTTTAGAGGCATTGACGCAAGACTCTTGCCATTGCGCGATTGATTCCGAAGTCCACGCGACCGCGCGCATGCCTATGCGGATAGGTGCAGGAAATTCACCTTTTTGGATCGCCATATAAATGGACGAACGGCTTTTTCCTACGGTGTTTATTACTTCGGGAAGTTTAATAAATTTCTGATTGAATGCTGACATGGTGCGGTGTCCCTTTCTTTAATAAGAGGACACGCAAAGGTGTAAAACTCAAGAAAATATTGTACTAATAAATCCACAAACGTCCGGTTAAGTTTATGCAAACTTAAATAAACTTAAATAAACGTATTTACGGATTAAGGGTTTACCTATATTCTTGTAGTCGTCCTGTCAAAGACAATTTGTTTTAAGCCTTGCGTTTAAATCAATTAAGTTTCAAATTAACGCCCCTCAGATTCCCGTCTTTGGGGCGTTTTCATTTCCAATATCAACCAAGTAAAGTTACCAGGAAGCTATTGGATGAGCGATTATAACCCCCACAGATAGAGTTATCCACAGGCACCACCTTAAAACCGTGAGATAAAAGGACATTTTTTATTGCTGGAGTCGATTGACTTTTTTAGAGTCGCCTACAGTAGTCCATACAGTGTTAGCAGGCACTAACATAAGTCAAAAATAATTGCTCAATAAGCAATATAAATAATCGCTAAACTCTGCTTTTTCTTTCCATCGAGCTTCTTGCAAAATACCCAAACCAGTAAAGTCGAGCATGGGTGTGGCCACTGTTGCGATTGGTTTTCTTGTTTGAAGCGGCACATGTGACATGAATTTGTGCCGGATTATCGTTTTATGGCGTGTCAATCCCTATGTGACCAT